>CAJBVC010000740.1 GCA_903958915.1 uncultured beta proteobacterium | reverse complement strand
GGCGGTAAATGACAGTTTCTTGCTAACGGTCCAGGTATCCTGGAGAAAGAGACCCGTGTCTTGCAGCGACCATTGGGCAACCCCATTCTCCAGCGTGCCGCCAGCCACAGGCACCTGCACCTGGTAGGACGAAGGTCGACCCTTGAGGAAGTTTTCCAGAACCGCGGCCTCGACTTGGGCTGATGTTGCAGATGCGCAAGTGATTGCGCCAAAGCTGTAGGTGTAGGTCGCGCTGCTATTGGTGCAATTGAACGTGTAGTTGCCGTTGACGTTCTGCAGGAACGCGTTGTAGACCTTGTTGTTGGTCATGTCGCCACCAAACTTGAGCTCGTGGTCTTTCAAAGTCCAGGTGGCACCAAAGTAGCCATCGAAGGTCTTGGTGTCGAGCACGTTGAAGTGGCGGCTTTGCTCCGTACCAAAATTCAGAAAACGGTTACCCCCGTTGATACCGGCAGGTGAGCCCACGGGAACGGCGCCAGAGAACTGCAAAGCCATCGCCGGCAATACGCTGTTGTTCAGGGGTACGCTGTTGTAGTTGCGGTTGGACAACTTCAACTCGGTCGAAAACGTGGGCGTCCAGTCGGCGAACCACTGACCCACCACGGTGTCAATGACTTTGCTCTGGTTCCACCACTGGGATGTCAATTGAAGCCCGGTGGGGCTGTAACCACCAAAGCTGCCATTGTTGGTATCAGCCTGTTCGGTGCGAGCCAGGCGAACATTGGCCCGATGCTGGTCGCTGATATTCCAGTCGAGTTTAAGCAAAGTGTCCTTGGCAGACAGTGCGGACTCTGCGATCACTTCGCCCGGATTGAAGTTGTACTTGGACTGGGCAGTCGTCTGGAGTGCACTTATGGCAGATTGCGAAATGGCAACATTGGTGAGTGAACTACCCACTGGGCCAAATTCGGGTTGTGCCCGGTTGCTTTTGAGTTCTTCGTAGCTGGCAAAGAAGAACAGCTTGTCCTGAATGATGGGACCACCCAGGGTGATGCCCTTGGTGTCTTCCCTGAAAGGCATAGGGCGGAAGTAGGTGCCTGCGGTCTTGTTGTAACGCTCCTCGCCCCACTTGTCGTTACGGTAAACGTAGTACACGCTGCCCTTGAGTTCGTTCGTGCCCGACTTGGTTACCGCGTTGATGTTGGCACCGGTATAACCTTGCTGGGTCACATCGTAGTTCGACAGGTTGACCTGCACCGACTGGATGGCATCAATAGAAATTGGCTGCTTGGTGGTGGGCAGGTTATTGGACTCCAGACCAAAGGTATCGTTGGTACGCACACCGTCAATGGTGATGGAGTTGTAGCGGGTGTTTTGCCCACCCGCAGAAATTTCGCCGCGCTCTTTGTCCGTCTGCGACAAGCGCGGGTCGGCGCGCGCATAGTCCTGCAAATTGCGGCCGATCGACGCGTAAGCATCCAGCTCCTTGCGTCCGATGTTGGTTCCCGCGCCCATGCTGGCACTGTTGATCTTGCTGTTGGCCGCGCCGGTGATGACCACCGTCTGCAAAACCGCAGCACCCAGTTTCATGTCGATCGTGGAACTTTCTGCGAGTTGCAGATACACATCGTCACGCGAATCCTTGTCAGAGCCCTTTGACACCGTGATGGTGTAAGGACCACCGACGCGCAAGCCGCGGGCGGCATAGCGCCCTTCCGCGTCAGTCACCAAACGGTTGATCGAGCCAGACTCCTTGTGAACGATGTTCACGGCAGCGCCCGCCACGGGACTGCCGTCAGCTCCCATAACCCGTCCGCCGATCGCTGCAGTGGTGTTCTGCGCCAGCGCTGGTGCAGCGACCACCATGGCAACCGCAACGCTCAGCGCGGTCCTGGAAAATCCGGAAAAGATCGATTCGTAGTCGTGTTTATTGCGCATCCTGCTGGCTCCTTAAAGCAAATACATCGGGGGGGGTGTAAAGAAATGAAAAAACTTGTGAAGAACGTCAATATAACCACAATCAGATGACCAAATCGTGTCACTTGTTGCCCTCACACCACCAACGGCTAGATTTGCCGAAGATTTCGATTCAGCACCACGTCTTGGGACATCACCACAACACAACAAGTGGGCGTTTGCAAGCTTCTTTACCACATGAACTAACCGTTTTGGTGCATTCAGCCTGCGTTATTGCGCTATTTCGTACGCCGCGGAACCATCACCGTTGTCCTTGATAAGGCGAATCTGCGGATGCGCCGGGAGATAGCGAATGGCCGCGCTGGCCGACAAAAATGTCATGCGCACACCGGGTACCGGCAGGAGCCGCCAATTGCCATCGGCGCTGGGATTGACCTGCTTATTGGCGGACAAGGTGTCCATCATCCGCAAATACTCCACCAGCACCTGGCGGTTCTCATCAGGCGCCTCCATGACCACTTTGGACGCGTTGAGCCCAGGGAAATTG
>CAJBVC010000739.1 GCA_903958915.1 uncultured beta proteobacterium | reverse complement strand
TTCCACCCGTATATCCGGCATGAAAAGACCCGACTGATCGGCGTGGAGGCGGCGGGCGAAGGCATGGACAGCGGCAAACACTCGGCAAGCATCCAGCGCGGCAGCCCCGGCGTGCTGCACGGCAACCGCACCTATGTGCTGCAGGACGACAACGGCCAGGTCACTGAAACCCACAGCATCAGCGCCGGACTGGACTACCCGGGCGTGGGCCCCGAGCACGCCTTTCTGCACGACATTGGCCGCGCCGAATATGTGGGCATCACCGACAAGGAGGCGCTGGACGCTTTTCACTACCTGTGCCGTACTGAGGGCATCATCCCCGCGCTGGAGTCCAGCCATGCGGTGGCCTATGCCATGCAACTGGCCAAGACCATGCGGCCGGAGCAGAGCATTCTGGTCAACCTGTCGGGGCGGGGTGACAAAGACATCGGCACGGTGGCCGATTTGAGCCACGGCGAATTCTTCTGCCGCCCCAGTTGTACCGGCCAGTCGGTCAAGGGAAATATCGTTGCAGCGCCCGTCAAGCGTGCGTGAGCAGCTACGAAAGTAATAGCATGAGCCGAATCGAAACCACCTTTCAATCCCTTGCCGCCCAGGGCCGCAAAGCGCTGATTCCCTTTGTCACCGCGGGCTACCCGTATGCCGACATCACACCCGAACTCATGCACGGCATGGTTGCCGGTGGCGCGGATGTGATCGAGTTGGGCGTACCCTTCTCCGACCCCAGCGCGGATGGTCCGGTGATCCAGAAGGCGGGCGACAAAGCCCTGGCCTTTGGTATTGGCCTGGTCCAGGTGCTGGACATGGTGCGCGAGTTCCGCACGACCGACATGAAAACCCCCGTGGTGCTGATGGGCTACGCCAACCCGGTCGAGCGGTACGACCAGAAACACACCAGCGCCGGTGTTTCCAGCGCGTTTGTTCAGGACGCCTCAAGCGCCGGAGTCGACGGCGTGCTGATCGTGGACTACCCGCCCGAAGAGTGCGAAGCTTTTGCGGCCGACCTGCGCGCCCACGACATGGACCTGATCTTCCTGCTGGCCCCCACCAGCACAGAGCAGCGCATGCAACAGGTCGCCCGGGTTGCCAGTGGTTATGTGTACTACGTGTCACTCAAGGGCGTCACCGGCTCCGGTGCGCTCGACACCGATGCAGTGAAAGCCATGTTGCCGCGCATCCGCCAGCATATTCACATTCCGCTGGGTGTGGGTTTCGGCATCCGCGACGCTGCTACAGCCAAGACCATTGGCAAGGTGGCTGACGCGGTGGTCATTGGCAGCAAGATCATCCAATTGCTGGAAGACCAGCCGCGCGAAAAGGTTGCTTCGACGGCGCAGCAGTTCCTGCAAGAAGTTCGCAACGCTATGGACCAGTGAACCACCATGACCCAAGACACCACTTCGCTGCGGGGTAAAAACGTTTTTATTACCGGTGCCAACACCGGCATCGGCCGCGTCACGGCGCGCGAACTTGCCAGACGCGGGGCCCACCTGTTCGTGGCGGGTAAATCGCAAGACCGCACGCAGGCCCTGATTGATGAGGTGAGATCGATGGAAGGCGCAGGACCGATCGAATGGCTTGCGCTGGATCTCGCCGACCTTGCCAGCGTACGCAGTTGCGCAGCCGAATTTCTGGCGCGCAAGCTGCCGCTGCACATCCTCATCAACAATGCCGGACTGGCCGGTACCCGTGGCCTGACCAAAGACTGCTTTGAGCTCGCATTCGGCGTGAACCACCTCGGCCACTTTCTGTTGACTGAATTGCTGCTGCAGCGCATCAAGGAAAGCGCCCCGGCGCGTATCGTCACCGTATCGAGCCGCGCCCACACCCGCTGCAAGGAGATTGCCTGGCACGGACTGCGCCAGCGCACTGCCACCTTCACCGCCATCGACGAATACGCGCAGTCCAAGCTGGCCAACCTGCTCTTCAGTGCGGAGCTGTCACGCCGCCTGCAGGGCACGGGCGTGACCACCTATTCGCTCCACCCGGGCGTGGTAGCCACCGAAGTCTGGCGCCACCTGCCCTGGTTCTTGCGCCCGTTCCTGAAGTTTGCCGGCATGATCACGGCAGAGGAAGGTGCCCAGACCACGCTGCATTGCGCCACATCGCCTGCACTGGCTCACGAAACCGGCCTCTACTACGACCGCTGCAAGCCCCGCACGCCCAGCGCACTCGGGCAGAGTGCGCCGTTGGCGAAACAGCTTTGGGACAAGAGCGAAGCCTTGGTAAAGTAACAGATAGTGCTCGAGCCCCTATCAACACTGCGTGTTCAGCTATTTTTTTCGTAGCCCGAGGCGCACCACCGAAGCAACACATGACTGACAAGACCGTCCTCATTACCGGCATATCAGGTTTCATCGCCAAACACTGCGCCCTCGATCTGCTCCAGCACGGCTACCGGGTGCGTGGCACGGTGCGCAGTCTCAAGAAAGCCGACGAGGTCAAGGCCGCACTGGGCCAGCACTGTGATACCGGGCAACTGGAGTTTGTCGAAGCCGACCTGCTGGCCGATACGGGCTGGAATACGGCCATGCAGGGGGTTCATGCGGTGCAGCACCTCGCTTCACCGTTCATTCTGAATGAGCCCAAAGACCCCAACGATTTGATACGCCCCGCCGTAGAGGGTACCCTGCGCGTGTTGAAAGCGGCAACCGCATCCGGGGTGAAGCGTTTTGTGCAAACGTCTTCCATGGCCGCAATCATGTACGGTCATCCCAAAGACCGTACCACTCCATTCACCGAAGACGACTGGACCCA
>CAJBVC010000738.1 GCA_903958915.1 uncultured beta proteobacterium | reverse complement strand
GGGTCATGTCATAAGAGTCAACGGATACTCGCTGGTTTTTAACTTCCAGGAAATCAGCATTAAGTTGATCTGTGTTTCGTTTTTTACGAAGTATTCGGCAACCCGTCGTCAATGTGGCAACAGCCACTGCCGCACTGGGAGGCGGGGGACGACGTGTTTCATCAGGTGCGCCGGGCCGAGTCCCTGAAAATCGCCGGGCGTTGGAAGCGGTTTCTACTTGAACAAGGCAAACATCGTTTTCAGCGTCTGGTCTTGCACGTCCGGTACGTTCATGTCACAGTATGGCAGGGAGAGTTCTGCGCAATCCTCTGAAAATGATCGATCCCTCCATATCCCCGCGACCCGCCAACACGGCACCCACTGCACCGGACGAGGATCTGCCGCTCGGGGATGCCACCGCAAAGGTGTTGCTGACCCTGCTGATCATCATCGGCGCGGCGTCGGTGGTACTAATGGCGCAGGCTGTTGTTGTCATCGGATGGTCGTGGAATGTAATCGGTTCTCCGTTTATCGCAGTGGTTGCCATCGTTTCGGCCTGGCAGTTGCGACGAAAACGTGTGCGCAGGGCAGTGGAGGTTCTTTTGTGGGGACTGACCATCAATACTCTTGCACTGCCCTTTTTTGTTGCCGGCATCAAAACGCCAGCATTGTTTGCGTTGCCTACTTTGTGCGTGATGGCCGGCTGGCTACTCGGTAGCCGGCACGCAGCCGGCATCGCGGTTGCCAGTGCCGTCGTGCTTTCGGCACAAGTTCTGGCCCAGCGGTTGGGGATTTCCAACCCCAACGCTGCCGACAGACCGCTGGAAACTTACCTGATTATTTTGGTGGTCTCCACCTTCCTGGCCATGGTGATCACGCGCGCTGCGGTGAAAAGCTTCCAGCGACAGGTGCAGTCGATCAAACAGTCTGACGAGCGTTTCCGTGCCTTGTTCAGGGCTAACCCGTTGCCCGGATCGTTGGTGGATAACGATGGAGCCACGCTGGAGGTTAACCATGCCTGGGTGGCGCTGTTCGGCATCGCGGCCAGCGAAGTTCAGGGTCGCAACGCCAGTGAATTGGGCATCTGGCGCAATGACGAACATCGTGCACAGGTGCGCGCACGGTTGGCGGTAGGGGAGTTTGTGGCGGGTTTTCCAACCACCCTGCACACCGTCAGCGGGGAACGCCACTTCCTGCTGTATGTATCGCCCGTTGAGTTCATCGATGGAGTGCGTCTGGTCACCACGTTGGTGGATCAAACCGACCGCCTGGCCGCCGAGGCCGCGCAACGTGCACTAACCGAGAGTCTGGAGGAACGTGTTGCCCAACGGACTGCCGAGCTGTCCCAAACCGTGCAGGCTCTGAAGGCCGCACAAGAGGAACTCGTGCATGCTGAAAAATTGGCCTCTTTAGGCGCCATGGTGGCCGGTATTTCGCATGAACTCAACACACCCATCGGCAATACGTTGACGATGGCCAGCACGCTGAAAGATGTTTCCAAGGAGTTTGACCAGAAATCTCAGTCCGGAGCAATGCGCAAGTCCGACCTGTCGCACTACCTTTCCAATGTAAGTGAAATGGCAGATCTCATCGAGCGCAACGCGCGGCGTGCGGCAGATCTGATTGCCAGTTTCAAGCAGGTAGCGGTTGATCGCAGTTCACAACGTCGGCGGGAGTTCAATGTGGCAAACCTGGTGGCCGATGTGCTGGTGACCTCGCAACCCCTGGTGCGGGGTCGCGGCGTGCTGTTCACCCAGGATGTTGTCGAAGACCTTACCTGCGACACCTACCCCGGCCCTGTCGAGCAGATCCTTACGAATTTTGTGCAAAACGCGGTACTGCACGGGTTTGGCGAACGGGATGCAGGACATATCGACATTCAGGTCAGGAAGGACGGCGACAGTGTCGTCATCACCGTGAAGGATGACGGAGCCGGCATGTCAGAGCACACTCTCCGACACATCTTCGACCCGTTCTTCACTACGCGGCTGGGCCAGGGCGGGTCCGGTCTGGGTTTGTCGGTGTCGCACCATTTGGCCGTCGCCGTACTGGGAGGTGACCTGACGGCGGCGTCGCAACCGGGCGAAGGTTGCACGATGACCCTGCGGTTCTTGCAACGCTTGCCGCACAGCCACTGATCGCGGTTTTTGGGTTTCCCGGCGTCTTTGACTTATGCGCCGCCAGATCCCAATTCGGGACGCAAGGAGACCGTCACCGTACTGGCTGATGTACCCAGAGCACCTGATGCCATCAAGCGTTGGAGGGGAGAACCGCTAAGGAGTTGCCGCTGTTGCCCGAATCTGAGTGCAGTCGCCCATCCACCAGCTCCAGCCGCCGGTCGCAGCGCTCGGCCAGATGCGCATCGTGCGTGACCACCAGAAACATGATGCCGCGCTCGGCGTGCAGGCGGTGCAACGACAAAGACACATCACTGCTGGCAGCCTGGCCGGCACCCATTCCAGCGACATGATTGGCACTCTGCGCTCGCCCAGCAAGCGCGAGCAGCTATGACTTTCGTAGCGTCTGGGTCTTTGCGCGAAAGACCCGGCTTGTCGTCAAGGCCTTTTCACCCAGAACCCAACACCCGGCCCGAGTGATGTGCCCGAGGCCGCAAAGTCCAGGTAACCCTGGGCGGCAATGTACTCGCTCAGGGCATTGGCCCCGAGTGCCTCCAGGCTTGGCGCATAGAAGATCCACTTCGACCGGCTGGCGTCCCAGGACCACAGGCTGGTCATGTTCTGCGGCACCACTGCGGCCGCGGGAGGTGTAGCGCTCAGGTCGGTGTTGAAGCGGCTTGGCGTGAGGGCGCTCCCAACGGACAGGAGGTGCCATCCAGACGCCAGGCCCTGGAACGCCGTGCTGGTGACGGTCGCTGCGGCTGGCAACTGGGTTGCAAAGGCGGTCTTGGCATTGACCCAAAAACCCTCGCCCCCGTTGACCGTCTTCAGGACCTCAAAACCCTTGCTCGCAGCGTAGGCGGCCAGGTCGGTGGCGCTGAGGTCAGGAGCGTAAAAGGCCCACTTTTGCAAACCCGAGAGCCACTTCCACACCGAGATGGACTGACTGGCATTGCCAAACGCGCTGGTCACGTCAATGGCTACGCTGTTGCTGTTGCCGACCAGATTCCAGCCCGGAACGAATTGGATCTCCACAGGGCGACTGACCCCTTGTGCGGGCACGAAGAAAACGCCACCGCTGTCGCTCAACTCGGTGCAGCCGGGGCTGAGGCTGAGGCTGTTGGCGGTCAAACTGGCGCAATAGGCTGTGTTGGGCGTCAGCCCGGTGATGATGTGGCTGGCCACGGGTGCTGTAAACGTATAGGAAAGCGTGCCTACCGTGGGCAGCACGGACCTTGCGAACATGACCACCGTGGTGTCGATCTGGGCACCCTGCCAGGCGGCATCGCCACTTTGGATCAGGCGTGGCGTTGGTATCGCAACGTTTGCATCGGCCGCATGCAACACTTGCAGAAATTGCGTCTCAACGGGGTTACCCGGAGCATCGATCCGCAAGCGCAGCTTCATCGGCTCGCCGCCTGCTACGGTGTTTTCAATGTGTTCTTCGGTGCTGGTGACGGCATTCAGAATCGCACCGGCGGGAAGCAAGCTGCTAATCTGCAATCGCTGTCCGAGTGCCGTAGTGATCACAGCCGCACTGCCGCTGACCGTGGGCGCACTGGCAGACTGTAGCCACCAGCGCTTGAAACGAGCAGCCGACTTGGTTTTTGCGCGATCGTACACAAGCAGCACATCGGGTTTCAGCCAGACCAGGGAGCGGCTGGCGTGCAGCACATCGGTAGACGCTTCGTTTTCACTGTTATAGAGTTTGGTCGCATCACCCGCGACGTAGGAAAACGCTGTTGCGCTGCTGCGTGCCAGTAACTCGGGGTCACCAGAGGCCACCAGATTCCACTGCGCACCACGTTTCCAGAGGTCAATGCGCCAGTCGGAGCTTTCGCGGTTGGGCTTGTCGTTCTCAATGGCTAAGGTGTTGCTGAACTCCGAACTGCCAATGCCCTCGGCGATGTCGGCATAACCGGTGCGCTGCTTGGTCAGCCACTCGCCCTTGCGGTACCACTCAAAATGGTTGCCATTGGATTGCTGGTGGTCCACCAGACTCCAGCTCAAGCTGTAGTTGAACCAAGTGGCCATGTCGTCCCAGCCGGTGCGCGAAAGCAGTCGGTTGAGGCCTGGGGCGAAATGCTCCAGTGCAAGCTGGCCGCGCGGGTCGCCGGCGTCCGCGGCACCCGGTTCGTACAGCAAGAAGTACAGGATGGAGTTGCGAAACTCGTCGCTGCTGGAAATGCGTCGCAAGAACTGTGTGGCACCGCCGGGTGGCGTATGGGTTTGTGCCCAGCGCAGCGCCTGCAAACGCTTTGTATTGCCAGCCAGTGTGTCATGCACGCCAAGTGATCCGAGTAGGCTGATCAGGTCGGTCGTCGCATAGGTCTGCGCATCGCCATACCACGCGGGTTGGTAGGCGGCAATGCCATCAGCATCGGTATGGGTTGCCGGGCTTAACGAGTGAAAATAACCGGTAAGGAGGTCGTCCCAGAACGGGTTGCCCTCCACCTGGCAATGCCGCCCGCAAGTGTTGACCCCCGCTGTGCGCAGTGCCAGCAAGAACTGAATGGCATAGCTGGCAGTTTGCGGACTGTACTCATAGCCCTCGGGCAAGAATCCACCCTTGCTGTCGGTGCGTGTCAGATGGTCAAACAAGTAAAGCCAGGCCCCTGTGGCATTGCCAAGGTAGCTGCGCAATTGATTACCGCTGTCGTCTGCTGCATCCAGGGACAGCGCCATCAGGCCAAGGTTGCGCATGTGGCCGGTGAAGTAATTGTTGCCCGCCCAACGCACCTGGCTTCGGTTGGCCAACAGGGCAGGATCACTGACCACCCCCTGCGGCTCGGGGTGGTGGTAGCCTCGCTCCACGATCTCCTGCGACCAGCGCAAGAAGACCGAGCGAATGGTCTGTTTGTCCGCAGCGGTCAAGCTCGGGTAAATCCAGTCAACCACCAAAGCAAAGGCTTCGCCGTGGTAGCGGGCGCGGTTCGAATCTTCGGTAAAGAAACGGGGGCTTCGAAACGGCGGGTAGCCGCTGGACTGGCTGCTGGCGCAGACCACGTTGTCGTTGCTGGCGGGGCCCAAGGCGGCAAGGTTGATGATGTGCATCAGCAAGCTGCGGGCACGACTAGCATAGTCCGCACGGGCGACCGGATCGTTGTCCACCAGAGACATGAATGCAAACAGTTCCGCATACATTTCAGTGGGGTAAGCCTCGTACTCGGTGCTGCCGCAGTCGCGCCCTGGTACTGCGCCAATGTCCATTTCTGACTTGGCGCGCGCCACCAGAGGCTTGAGGCCCTGCTCGAAGACCGGATTGGCGGCTATGGCCCAACTGCGCAAACGCGGCAGATCCGCGTTGGTCAACCACAAGCGCGGATGACCTGCTTCCTGCGCATGGGCTAACAACGCAGTCAAGCTCATCAACAGAGAAAGCAGTCTTTTCATAGAGGTTCTCCCATTTTGTTGGGGCAGCATTGGCCCAGCCACAGCACTGTCACTTCAGAGCAGCGGAAGTGGCGCCGTTGCACTGATCTAGGCGTGCAAGAGGTTGCCAGTCAAGCGCTAGTATTTTTGTAGCTGCATGCGCAGGCTGGATGTGCGCTAGAGGGCTCCTGAGGTCAAAACTGTGGGTAAGCTGCCACTGGTGTTCGAGTCTGAGTGCAGCCGCCCATCCACCATCTCCAGCCGCCGGTCGCAACGCTCGGCCAGATGCGCATCGTGCGTGACCACCAGAAACGTAATGCCGCGCTCGGCGTGCAGGCGGCGCAACAGCACAAACACCTCGCTGCTGGCGGCCTGGTCCAGGTTGCCGGTAGGCTCGTCGGCCAATACCAGCGGCGGGTCGAGCATGACCGCGCGGGCAATCGCCACGCGCTGCTGCATGCCGCCCGAGAGCTCGGCCGGGCGTTTGTTTTCTGCACCGGCCAGCCCCACATCGGCCAGCAGGTCACGCGCATGGCGCAAGTGTTGGGCGCTGACCTGGCCGTTGATCATCATGGCAGGCAGGGTCACGTTTTCCAGGGCCGTGAACGCCGGCAGCAGGTGGTGGAACTGAAACACAAAGCCCAGGGTCTGGCGCCGGCGCAGCGTTAACCCGGCATCGTCTTGGCCGCGCATTTCCTCGCCTTGCAGCAAGTAGGAGCCTTTCGACATGGGCTCCAACAAGCCGAGAATGTTGAGCAGCGTGCTTTTGCCCGAGCCGGACGGCCCCATCAGTGCCACAAACTCGCCGTGTGCCAGAGTGAGGTCGATGCCGTGCAGCACCTCCGTCTGGCTGGGCAGACCGAGGTTGTAGCTCTTGTGGATGTCTTGCAGCACTATCAAAGGTGTAGCTGCCTGCGCTTGCTGCATAAGGGTTAGCGGTCCAAAGTACTTACAAACGGATGGCTTGTGCCGGGTCCATGGCGGCGGCCCGGCGCGCCGGCGCAATGGCTGCCAGCACACCGCAGACGCTCGCCATGACCGCCACGTTGAGCGCCACCCGCCACGGCAAGGTGATATTGAACAGCGGCAATCCATCTGAGCCTTTGACGAAATGGGTAAAGGCCCAGATCAGTGCCACCGCCAGCAGCAGCCCGAGCACCGAGCCCAGCACACCCACCACCGCACCCTGCAGCAAAAACACCCGCAAAATT
>CAJBVC010000737.1 GCA_903958915.1 uncultured beta proteobacterium | reverse complement strand
TGAAGGTGCGTGTGGGCAGTTGCCGAATGGGTTGGCTGGACCTGTCGCTTTCCGTCTGACACGGTGCGGCGGATCACGTAGGGGCAGTGGGGTCAGACCCCGCTGCCCCGCCTCAGCCGGAGAGAGATGTATGCTGAATCGGGCTGCAGCGCCCGCAGAACGTGCGTAAACCGCTCTGCTTTTTGTAGCAGTTGAGTTTTTGATTGTGTGGCTTTGCGGCGGCGCCGGTGGACCGGGTATCCCTTCTCTGACCTGTGCTCGCGGACGGTATGTGATGGTATGTGGCGGTTACTGCGTTAACGCGGAGGTGGGTGCGCCCATTCTGTGGCAACCGCGAATGGCAGGCCGACGAAGGGACCCCCGGTCCACCGGCTTTGGGGGGCTGTTGTCCAGCGGAAGCTGACGGCCGCAAGTGGCCGGTTCCGGGTAGTCCAGAGGTAGAGCGATACTACCTGAAGCACCCTATCGCCCACGCAGATTTGTAAATGCAGGAGTGCGCTCAGGCTCAAGCCGAAGCGATGGCCGAACGCAACTGCGACGATGTGAAGGGCTGCCTTGGATGGCGTCGAGTCGCCAAGTGCGGCTGATGGAAATAGGAGTCACTGACATATCCCAGTTGGCGGTGTCACACTACATGGGTTTTTTGAATTTACCCAGAGGCCGTCCCCACCATTGGCTGTGCTCAACACCTCGTATCCCATGCTTGCGGCATACTTCGCGAGATCTGCACTGTTTAGACTTGGTGAATAGAATGCCCACCGACTTGTCGTTGGAAACCACTTCCAAACTGAAATGATTTTGTTGGCGTCCCCGAAGAGGGTCGCTACACTGAGTGAACTGCTGCTGCCTATTAAGTTCCAACCAGGGACTAAGTCAATGGTCACAGATCCAGCACTGCCCAGGCTCATGATCTGCTTGGGCACCAGACTTGTGGTAACGGTGCCATCGCCGAGTTGGCCATAGACGTTCCATCCCCAGGTCCACAGGCTGCCGTCGGCCTTGATCGCCGCACTGTGTCCCTCGCCAGCCGCAACCGCTGAGTAACCAGTGCCGATCTGTTTGGGCGTCAGACCGTTGGTGGCGGTGCCATCACCCAGTTGGCCATAGGCCCAGCCGTTCCAACCCCAAGTCCAGACACTGCCGTCGGTCTTGACTGCGACCGTGTGATAGGTGCCCGCCGCGACAGCGGCAAAGCCGCTGCCGACTTGCTGGGGAACGTTGCGGTCGGTGGTGGTGCCATCGCCGAGTTGACCCACGTGATTTCGACCCCAGGTCCACAAAGTTCCGTCGGTCTTGATCGCCACGCTGTGTGACAACCCGGCAGCAATGGCGCTGTAGTTCGTTCCGATCTGTTTGGGGCCGAAAACATGCACGTTCGTTCCATCACCCACCGTGCCATAGTCGTTCGCTCCCCACCCCCAAAGGCTGCCATCGGTCTTGATCGCCAGGCTGTGATAAAAGCCGGCCGCAATTGCCTTGTAGCCGGCGCCTACCGGCAGGCGCGAAACACTGCGGAAGACTTGGGAGCTGACACCCAGTTGTCCAGTGGAATTCCAGCCCCAGGCCCACAGACTGCCGTCGGTTTTGAGTGCCAATGAGTGATTGCGGCCCGCTGCGATGGCCTTGTAACCGGTATCGATCAGTTTGGGCGCGTAACTGTCCGCGGTCGTGTCGTCGCCGAAGACAGCCTCAACATTGGTACCCCAAGCCCACAGACTGCCGTCGGTTTTCAATGCCAGGGTGTGAAAAAACCGGGTTGAAACATCGGCAAAGCCCGTGCCGATCAGTTTGGGCAGTGGGTTGGCGGTCTCGCCGGTGACGGTGCCATCTCCGAGCGTGCCATAAGCGTTGTGGCCCCAAGACCACAGATCGCCGTTGGACTTGATGGCCATCGTATTGACAAGCCCGGTAGCGATTTTTGGCTCGCCCGCCAATGCCGGCGGCGCGTTCAGAAGGGCCGCCGCCAACAGTGCGTACAAGGTCGAGGCAACAGCACGCTGAGGTCGGATTTGATCAGTCAAAAAAGAATGAATCATGAAAATCCCTCATTGAATGACGGTTGGTTCCACGGTCATCATAGGGAAGCTACCCGTTCTCGAGGTGTTATCCGAGCAGAACGCTCAAGATTCTGCCAACAGTCCAGAGTAACAAAGCTGCGACACAATGACTGGGCTTCCAATTGCCTCGGACCAACCGCATTGCACCTCAAGCAATTTGCTACTCAGAAATCAGCGATAGCCGTTCCATACAGGCCACCGGTGGGCGCCCGGTTCTGGTCGTCACCCGGCACTCAGTTCCGAAATTTGATTGCCACTCAGCCGACCGTCAATTGCATCAACGAGCGCCCGCTTTGTAGCGAGCAGATAAGTGAGTCGCAGGGCGGCAATCAGCCCGAAGGAGCCCGTGAAAACCGAACGCCATCGTTCAACGCAACACCTACCGACTCTGCGCCGACGCAATCTTGACAAAGAAATCGTAGACGCCTGTGTCCCCCATCGCCCGGGCATCGGCGAGTTCGCCGCTGCGGGTGGCGTACAGCGGTTTTCCCTGCGCAGTAAGCACCACCACCGCAGGGATGCCCTTTTTCAGCGGCACGCCATAGAGTTCAGCGATGTCTGTGTTGC
>CAJBVC010000736.1 GCA_903958915.1 uncultured beta proteobacterium | reverse complement strand
GCCCTAGATCACCACGTTCACCAGACGACCGGGAACAACGATCACTTTCCTGGCCGGAGCCCCGGCCGCAAACTGGACGAATGTGTCACAAGCCAGTGCCGCGGCTTCGATGACCTCTTTGGATGCGTTGGAAGGGACGACCACCGACCCCCTCAGCTTGCCGTTGATTTGCAGCATCAGTTCAATTTCATCCTGCTGCAGCGCCTTGTCGTCCACTTGGGGCCAAGGCGCATCCAGAATGTCACCCCAATGGGCAGCGTAGCCCAGTTCGGTCCATAGCGTGTGGGTGATATGCGGAGTCGCCGGGTAGAGGCAGCGCAGCAGGATACCGAAGCTTTCGAGCACGGCTACTTGAGCGCCAGCTATGTCGCTGGAAGACTTGAGCGGCGACGGGCCGCCCCTAGCCGCGAGGGCCCCCTCGGGGGGCAGCGCAGCACATGCAATGGCAAGCGTGGGGGCCATGCTCTCAAGGGAGTTGATCATCTTCATTGCGCCGGAGACGACCGTGTTGTACTGCATGCGCTGGTAGTCGTAGTCGACCTGCTTGAGGACGGTGTGAATTTCCCGGCGCAAGGCCTTGGCTTCGCGCCCGAATTCCACATCAATCAGGCCTTTTACGCCCGCCACACTTGCGTGAGCAGCTATGTTATCCATAGCATACAGCTTGGCACCGAAGTTCCAGACTCGGCGCAGAAAACGGTAACTTCCCTCCACGCCCGCTTCGTTCCACTCCAGCGTGGCCTCAGGTGGCGCGGTGAACATGGTGTAGAGCCGAGCCGTATCGGCGCCGTATTTCTCGATCAGGTCCTGCGGGTCGACACCGTTGTTCTTGCTCTTGCTCATGGTGCCGACGCCTTCGTAGGTGATCAGCGTCCCGGCAGGTAAATCGCCTTTGGCGTCCTTGAGTTTGGCATGCGTCACTTTACCGGTTGCATCGCGCACGTCCTCCACCTCGTGCGGCCAGAAATACTCGATACCGCCCTTCTCGCTCTTGCGGGAATAGATGTGGTTGAGCACCATGCCCTGGGTGAGCAACTTGGTAAACGGCTCGTCGACTGTGACCAGGCCCAGATCACGCATTACCTTGGTCCAGAAGCGCGCATACAGCAGGTGCAGGATGGCGTGCTCGATGCCGCCGATGTACTGGTCCATGCCGCTTCCGCCGGTTGGCAGTTGTTGGTCGCGCATCCAGTACTCGGTGCCGCCCGCCACCATCGCCTCGATGTTGTGGGGATCGCAGTAACGCATGTAGTACCAGCTCGAATCGACAAAGGTGTCCATCGTGTCGGTCTCACGTCGCGCTGGTTTACCGCACACCGGGCACACCACGCCCGCGTGGAAGCCCTCATGTTTGTGCAACGGGTTGCCGGTGCCGTCGGGCACGCAGTCCTGCGGCAACACCACGGGCAGGTCCTTCTCAGGTACGGGTACTGCCCCGTGCTCGGTGCAATGGATGATGGGAATGGGTGTGCCCCAATAGCGCTGACGGCTCACGCCCCAGTCGCGCAGCCGCCAGGTGGTGCGTTTCTCGCCCAGCCCCTTGACCTGCAGGGCATGCGCCACCGCATCGACCGCCTCCTTGTAGGTCAGCCCGCTGAAGACATCCGAGTTGACGGTGACCCCGCGCTGTTTGTCGGCATACCAGTCCTGCCATTGGTCGTGGTCGTAGGCGAGGCCATCAATGTGCACGACATCGTGGATCGGAAAGTCATATTTCTTCGCAAAAGCAAAGTCACGTTCGTCATGGGCAGGCACACCCATCACTGCGCCATCGCCATAGCCCATCAGCACGTAATTGCCGACCCAGACATCGACCGCGCGGCCCGTCAGTGGATGGGTTACCTGCAAGCCTGTTGGCATGCCCAGTTTTTCCCTGACCGCGAGCTCTGCTTCCGTGGTGCCGCCCGCCTTGCATTCTTCGATAAATTTCGCGAGGCGCAGATTCGACTTGGCCGCCTGTACGGCCAGGGGGTGCTCCGGCGCCACCGCGCAAAAAGTCACGCCCATGATGGTGTCGGGTCGCGTCGTGAACACGTACATGCGGCCACCATCAATCAGTTCACCTGCGTCGTTACGGTTATCGTGGGTGAACGCAAAGCGTACGCCCTCGCTCTTGCCAATCCAGTTTTCCTGCATCAGCTTGACACGTTCGGGCCAGCCGGGCAGACCGTCCTGAACCTGGGTCAGGAGTTCCTGCGCATAGTCGGTGATCTTGAAATAATAGCCAGGAATCTCCCGCTTCTCGACGGTGGCACCGGTGCGCCACCCTTTGCCATCAATGACCTGCTCATTGGCCAGCACCGTCTGGTCCACCGGGTCCCAGTTGACGACCTGGGTCTTGCGGTAGGCAATGCCTTTTTCCAGCATTTTCAGAAACAGCCATTGGTTCCACTTGTAGTAGCTGGGGTCGCAGGTGGCCACTTCACGGCTCCAGTCGATGGCCAGACCAATGGCCTGCATCTGCCCCTTCATGGTGGCGATGTTTTCATAGGTCCACTTGGCCGGCGGCACACCATTCTTCAATGCCGCGTTTTCCGCAGGTAAGCCAAAGGCATCCCAACCCATCGGCATCAACACGTTGTAACCCTTCATGCGCAAGTAGCGCGTGAGCATGTCGTTGATGGTGTAGTTGCGCACGTGCCCCATGTGCAACTTGCCGCTGGGGTAGGGCAACATGGAGCAGGCGTAATACTTCTTCCTGGAGGTATCCTCGGTGACGCGATAGGCGTTGAAACCGTTCCACAGTGGTTGTGACCAGTGGTCTTGCGTGGCTCTCTCAACATCGAGGTGCTGGTATTTTTCTTGCATGGATGGTGGGGCCAACCCGGGTTTGCCCAATGAATTCAGGATAGTGGTACGCCGATTTTAGGCGTTCATGCCATCAGGGCGTTGCAGGCTTCGCGACTTCGGCCACAAAGCCGATGCGGTACAGGCCGGCCTTGTGGGCCGCACCCATGACTTCGACCACCCGTCCATAGGGAACTGCGCTGTCTGCACGCAATTGCACCTCGGTCTCGGGGTTTAGCCGCGCGGCAGTTTCCAAAACAGTGACAAGGGGACCGGCCTGCAATGGTTGCTCGCCAACAAAAACCTGACCCGACTTGTCGATGGACAGCGCAATGAATGCCGCGTTACCAGTGGCACTGGTACCGTCCGATGTTGGTAAATCGACCTTGACGGCCCCAACCAGCAACGGCGCAGTGATGATGAAGATGACCACCAACACCAACATCACATCCACCAAGGGTGTCATGTTGATGTCGCTCATGGGCTGCGGACCCGGGCTGCGCTCCAATCGGCCGAATGACACGTTGTGCTCCCGTTAGGTAGCAGGCGCCTGACTGATCAGGAGATCGCGCAGATCACGCGCAAAACCCTCCAGATCCGCCTCGATTCGCCCAATGGTGCGCCCCATCACGTTATAGGCCAACACCGCAGGTATCGCCACCGCAAGACCGGCTGCCGTCATGATGAGCGACTCACCGACCGGGCCAGAAATCCGGTCAATACTGATCTGACCTGCACCTGCCATACCAATGAGCGCATGGTAGATACCCCACACCGTCCCCAGCAGCCCGACAAACGGCGCGGTCGAACCCACCGTTGCAAGGACCACTTGCCCCCATTGCAACTTGAGAAGCACCGCATGGAGAGCGTCGCGCAAGACGCGCGTCAGGCGTTGAGAAGCGTCCCCCGCAGCGCCCAAGGTACCCCGTGTGTCCGCCTGCGATGCCTGCACCAGGGGCCCGACCAACTGCTCCCGATCAAACGCCTGCAAGGTACGCAAACCTTCCTCGAGTGCTGTCGACTGCCAGAAGGCAGCGGTAGACCGGGGCACATCGTGCAAGGCGCGCTGCAACAGGCGGGCTTTCCACAGAATCACCACCCAACTGGTGACTGACATGGCCAGCAGCGTGATCGCCACCGCGCTGCTGATGGCGTCGCCCCGAAAAAGCAAATCAAAAACGCTCACTGCAGGCCCAACACATCAAACATATCGAACAAACCGGACTTCTTGCCGTGCAGAAATCGCGCAGCGCGCAAACTACCCTGCGCATAGGTCTGGCGGCTGGACGACTTGTGGCTGATTTCAATGCGCTCGCCAATGCCGGCAAACAATACCGTATGGTCGCCCACAATGTCACCGCCCCGGATCGTCGCAAAGCCAATCGAGGACGGATCTCGCTCCCCCGTCACGCCCTCTCGCGCATACACCGCGCAATCCTTCAGATCGCGGCCCAAAGCATCAGCAATCACTTCGCCCATCTTGAGTGCGGTACCCGATGGAGCGTCGACCTTGTGGCGGTGGTGCGCTTCAACGATTTCAATGTCGTAACCCGTCGCAAGTGCCTTGGCCGCCATCTCCAGCAGCTTCAAAGTCACGTTCACGCCAACACTCATGTTGGGCGCCATGACGATGGCCATATGGCAAGCCAGTTCCTCAATTTCTGACTTCTGCGCTTCGGAAAATCCGGTGGTCCCGATAACGGCACCAACCCCCAGGTCCCGACATACCTGCAGGTGCTTCAAAGTACCTTCAGGCCGAGTGAAATCAATCATCACATCGCATTGTTGTAACCCCTGGCGCAGATCATCTGTGATCGCAACCCCTGTGGGCAGCCCCGCGAATACACCGGCATCGACGCCGATGGACGCACTGCCAGCCATGTCCAGTGCACCAACCAATGTGCAGTCTTCTGCGTGTCGCACCGCCTCGATCAACATGTGACCCATGCGACCGGAGGCTCCGGCAATGGTTATTCGGTGGTTCATCGCTTTCCTCTGCCGACTACTTGCCCGTGGGCTCAAGCGGAGGGTAATTCACAGGTACGGTGGCCGTTGAGCCTACCGGCGCGACAGGCTTGGGCGCAACGGGAAATGCCTTTAAGCTTTCTGGGCTTGCTTCCAGCGGTGGCAGTGTGCCCGACACTCGCGTCGATTTCAAAGTGGCCACGAATTCGGCCTCGGTCGGCAAGTCTTCCGCCACCACCTTTTCCATCGCGTCATTCTTGAAGAAAACGGTCACCTTGCGTGACTGCGGTGCGGCCGTCTGGCTCTTGAGGGTAAACACATAGTCCCAGCGATCGGCATGGAACACACTGGCAAGCAGCGCCGTGCCAAGCACATCCCGTACCTGACTGCGGGCCATGCCCGGCTTCAATGCGGCCACCTGCTCCTTGGTGACCACATTGCCCTGCACCACGTCCATTTTGTAGGGAGTGATGACACTGATGAGCTTGCTACTGGCATTGTCAAAACTGCCACAGCCCCACAGCAGGATACTGCAAGCAAGCGCTAGCGAGGAGAGGTGCGCGCGTCGACGGGAGAGATCGGACATAGAGGCTTACCGGGGATATGATCGCGTGATTGTAGCGGCTGACCCTCGCGTGCGCGCTTGACCATCAGAGGCGGAAAGACCACTGTGACCAAACTCAATGAATTGAAAAGTACCGGACTGAAGGCGACGGTTCCTCGACTGAAAATTCTGGAGGTTTTCCAGCGGGGAACACACCGCCATATGACCGCGGAGGACGTTTTCCGGGTTTTGCTGCAGGAGCGATCGGACGTCGGTCTGGCAACCGTGTACCGTGTACTCACCCAGTTTGAGCAAGCGAGCATTTTGTGTCGTAGCCACTTTGAAAGCGGGAAGGCGGTTTACGAGCTCAATGAAGGGCAGCACCATGACCATCTGGTGTGCCTGGATTGCGGTCGGGTGGAGGAGTTTTACGATGCGGAAATCGAAAAACGCCAGCACGATGTCGCTAAAACCAAGGGCTTTGCCATCACCGACCATGCACTGAGCCTGTACGCCACCTGCACCAAGAAGCCGTGCCCGAACCGTACCGAGGAGCCCTGAAAGGCTCAGTTGCCCTGGCTCATCGCCTTGCGGTGGCGTTCCACAAATTCCTGGTAGGTGTCAATGCCACGCAACTGCAGGATCGTATTGCGCACTGCGGCCTCCACCAGCACCGCAATGTTGCGCCCTGCCACCACCTGAATGACCACCTTGCGCACGGGTACGCCCAGTACATCCTGCGTCAGCGGCTCATACGGGATGCGTTCATACTCCCGCTCCAGTGTTTCACGTCGCACCAGATGAACGATCAGCTTGAGGCGCATCTTGCGACGCACGGCTGTCTCGCCAAATATTCCCCGAATGTCCAGCAAGCCAATGCCGCGCACCTCCAGCAGATTTTGCAACAGCTCCGGGCAGCGCCCTGCGATCGTGGTCTGGTTGATTCGATACAAGTCCACCGCGTCGTCGGCGACGAGCCCGTTGCCACGGGAAATGAGTTCCAGCCCCAGTTCACTCTTGCCCAGACCGGACTCCCCGGTGATCATCACGCCGAGTCCGAGGATGT
>CAJBVC010000735.1 GCA_903958915.1 uncultured beta proteobacterium | reverse complement strand
GTTGGCTTGCGCAGCATTGTTAGCATTGTGTTGAACCGTACTTGACAACTCCTCGCTGGCAGATGCTGTTTTCTCTAATGACCCGGCTTGTTGCTCCGTGCGATTGGAAAGGTCCAGCGTGCCCGAGGCCACTTCGCCGGCGGCACACGCAATGGCATCCGAGCCGCTGCGCACCTGCCTGAGACATGGTGCCGGTTCTCGCGCATGGTGTTCATTTGGGTCAGCAGGTGGTCAATTTTGTCGCGGCCGTCATGCGGCACTGCTTGCGACAGGTCACCCGCGGCGATGGACGTTGCGGTCTGGTCCGCCAGTGCAAACCCGGTGCGCATCCGTCGCATCAGCAGAATGGTCATAAATGTCGCTGGAATGCCGCCCACGACAGCGGCTGTGAGGAACACGCCCATTGCAATGTTGTAGCGTCTGTCGGCCTGCTTCGACGCATCTTCGGCAGCCTTGACCTTGAAGCCCCGCAATTCGACCAGAGCCTTGATGGCCGCTTCGCCTTCGGTTCGCCCTGCCTGGAGAAAAGCGGCCATGGTTGCCGGGCTGAAATCCTCACTCCCCACTGCCTTGACAGCCAGGTCCAGTTTTTCTCGCCATGCGGCGCGCGTCTGCTTGGCTACCGTCAACAAAGCCTGCTCTTCGGGTAGATCGGTTGTCGCCGTAAGTGCGTCAAAGAGGCGGTTGGCTTCAACCCGGTTTTTTGCGATGCTGTCGGTGTGCATGCCGGTCGGGTGATCATGGATGGACGCCAACGGGCCATTGGGAGCGTGTTGAAAAGCCAATAGGATTTGCAGACGGTTTTGCACAATTTTGTCGATGGAGTCCGACATTTGCAATGCGGGAACCATTGCTCTTTCATGTACTATCTTGAGGCTGTCACGCGCTGAGGACAAGCCCCAATAACTGACGATGGCAACTGCCATGAACGACAGCCAGTAAATGATGAGGACGGAAGCGAAGCGCTGGGTAATGCGAATATTGTCAAACATGAATGGTCACTGATTATTGGTTCGTTCATCATACCGAGTACCTGCCAGTTTTTATGGCATAAACGACTCGCAACGTAAGGGCATTGATCACTCTTTAACGCGTCAGCGCCATGAACAGCTTGGGCAGCTTCTCCGGTAGTTGTTCAACCCTGTCGACCACGGTGTACTGCTTGCCAAAGATGTCGCGCACGTAGGCATCCGCCTTGGCGTCCAGGTTGATGCAATAGGCGTAGATGCCTTGCTGGTCCAGCTCTTTCACGGCCTGGCGTGCATCGTCAATCAGCAGGCGCGCATCGTGGACATCCACGTCCGACGGCTGTCCATCGGTCAGTATCAGCATCAATTTCTTGTCGGCCTTTTGCGTTGCCAGCGTGTGGGCAGCATGGCGCATGGCGGCCCCCATGCGGGTGGAATACGCCGCCTGCAGGGCCGCCAGCCGGCCTTTCACAGCATCTCCCCAATGTTCGCCAAACCCTTTGATGTGCAGGTAGCGCACATCATGGCGCGTGTTGGAGTGAAAGCCGGCAATCGCAAACGGGTCGCCCAGTTCCTCGATCGACCCGGCCAACAGGGCCACCGCTTCCTGGCTTAGCTCCAGCACGGTTTGGTCGGAGCCCACGGCCCGCTCGTTGAGCGACTCGGAGAGATCAAGCAGCAAGGTCACCGCGATGTTGCGGCCATTGGTGCGCTGGCTCATGTTGATGCGTGGGTCGGGGGTGCTGCCACCTTTGAAATCAATCAGTGCGCGCAATGCGATATCCAGGTCCAGCTCGCTGCCTTCTTCCTGGTAGCGTACCCGCACCGGGTCTTGCGGCTTGAGCAGTTCCAACAGTCTTTTCAGGCGTTTGGCCAGCGCGGCGTGTTTTGCCAGCAACTGGTCAATCACACCCGTGGAACCACTGGGGTGCAATCGCTCGTACAGGCTGACCCAGTCTGGTCTGTAACTCCGGCTGGTGTAGTCCCATTCGGGGTAATGACGGGGTGGTAGGCTCTGGATTTCTTGGGTGGGCGGTGTCTGATCGGTGTTTTCAAACGACTCTTCGTCGTCTGAAAGCTCATGAAAACGCCACAGGTGGCGGTTGTCATCGCGGTAGTCAACCTCGGTGTCCTTGAACCAGGTATCGGGCAACTGGTCGCTTTGCAAACGCGTTTTGCCCAGGTAACTCAGGGCCAGCCCTGCCATCTCGGTGGTGCTGGACTCCCCTTGCGCCAGCAGGGCATGAAAACGCCTTACCCAGTCGGCTAACAGTGGTGCCTCGAAACGTTTGGGTGGATCCATCAGTGCGCGGGAAAGCATCGCCAGTCGGTGGCGCAGGCACGAATGGGTGGCAGGGTTGCATGCGCCCTCGGCCGGCATCGGGTGCAGTGCCAACAGAATTCGCTGCATGCCCGGATAGGCGCGCAGGGTCAGCGCATCCATTCGCGCGTCTTCAAAACATTCAATCGCCAGGCGCTGTGCCGGGCTGAAGTTGTCGGCAAAGATGGGTGCGCTCCAGCGCCGG
>CAJBVC010000734.1 GCA_903958915.1 uncultured beta proteobacterium | reverse complement strand
TGTTCTGCCAGCTTCTCCCGCTTGAGGCTGCCAATACCGTGCTCTGCAGAGATGGATCCATGGAAGCGGTCGACCTGGTCATACACCAGCGCGTTGACACCTTGCTCCTGCTCCTTGAGGAACTGCTCTGCATCACAGTGTTCCGGCGCCTGCACGTTGTAATGCAGGTTGCCGTCGCCCAGATGGCCGTAGTTCACCAGGCGCATGCCCGGGTAGGCTTGCTCGAGCAGCGCGTCGGTCTGTTGCACAAATTCAGGGATGCGCGACACCGCGATCGAGATATCGTGCTTGATGTTGAGACCTTCCTGCGCTTGGGCCAACGGGATGCTCTCGCGCACATGCCAGAGTTGGTGTGCCTGCGTCATGTTCTCAGCAACCACGGCATCCAGCACGCAGCCTTGTTCGAGTGCGACTTCCAGCAATCGCTCAAACCGCTCGCGCGCATGGGTCTCCGACTCCTGATCCGAGTTCTCCAAAACAACACAGTAAGGGTAGCCCGCCGTAGCGCCGGGCCGCCCCAAGCAAGGCACGGCCCCCTTGGGGGGCAGCGAACCACGCGCAGCGGGGAGCGTGGGGGCCACGTTTGCTTGAAACGGCACCCGTACTTGCGGGAAGTGCTTGGTCACCAAACTCAACGCAAAGCGGCCCATCACTTCAAAGCCGGTCAGGCCAGCTCCGAGGTATTGGTGGGCCAGCCCCAGCAGTTGAACGGCGGCCTCCAGCGATGGCACGGCGGCGAACGCGGTGAGTTGCGACACCGGCAAGGGATAGAGTTTCATGGTGGCCGCAGTGATGACACCCAAGGTGCCCTCCGAGCCAATCATCAAGTGGCGCAGGTCGTAGCCGGTGTTGTCTTTGCGCAGTCCCGTCAAACCATTCCAGATTTCACCCTGCGCGGTGACCACTTCCAGGCCGAGACACAGCTCACGGGTGTTGCCGTAGCGCACCACCTGCGTGCCACCGGCGTTCGTCCCCAGATTGCCACCGATGGTGCAACTGCCCTCCGAGGCCATACGCAGCGGGAACAGCAAGCCCGCGGCCTCACAGGTCTCCTGCACAGCCTGCAATACACAGCCGGCATCGACGGTGATGGTGAGGTTGGCCGCGTCCAGCACCCGTACCTGGTTCATGCGGGTAAGGCTCAGCACGATCTGGCGTCCGCTGGTATCGGGTGTCGAACCCACCACCATGCCGGTGTTGCCACCTTGCGGTATCAGGCTGACGCCTGCAGCCGCACAGGCTTTGACCACATCGGCCACCTGTTGGGTGGACGACGGACGCACCACGGCGAGTGCGCGTCCGCGTTCGCGCTTGCGCCAGTCCATCTCCCAGGCGCTGAGGTCGCCTTCGGTGAGCACCTGGGTTTCACCCACAATCTGGCGCAGTCCGTTAAGAAAGGTATCCGGGGGGTTCATGCAGGAAGCCCTTTGAAGCGCAGGCGCACATGCATTGCGCAGGCCGAGAAAAGCAGCAGGCACAACACGATCTCCACCATCGCCAAGTAATTGCTGGGTGGTCTATCACCATAGGCGCGCACCACGCCCTCGGTGAAATACAGCCAGACCACCAGGCTCACCCAGCGGTAGGTATACATACGGTTCTTTAGCAGTCCGGCCAGGGGGATGCACAAGGGCAGGGCCTTGAGCGCCAGCCAGCTGCCACCAGGGTGCAGCGGAGCCAGGAAGAGTTCCCAGGACAGGCTGAGCAGAATGAGTCCCAGCACGGAGCCTACGGCAACCCAGCGGGTGATTTGGATGGGTTTGGCGGCGGCTTGCATGGTCGGTGGCATCATACCGGCATGCGACACATTGAACGCTTTAGATCATGGCTTGCCGAAGTGGCCCACGTACCGTGGTGGGGCGCGCTGCACACCCTGCGCGAGCGTTTTCGCGAAGACCGGCTGGGCTTGACTGCCAGCAGCCTGACCTTTACCACCACCATCGCGCTGGTGCCGCTGATTACCGTCGCGCTGGCGGTGTTTACCGCGTTCCCCATGTTTGCCAAATTTCAGGATGTGCTGCAGAAGTGGCTGATCGAGAGCCTGGTGCCCGACAACATTGCGCGACAGGTGTTAGGTTACCTCAATCAGTTTGCCGGCAAGGCCAGCAAGCTCGGGGTGGCGGGTCTGGCAGTGCTGCTGGGCACTGCGCTAGCGCTGGTGTTTACCATCGACCGCACCCTGAACAACATCTGGCGGGTGCGCACCCCGCGGCCATTTTCCCAGCGGGTGCTGATCTACTGGGCTGCCATCACTTTGGGGCCGCTATTGCTGGGCATCAGCCTGAGCATGACTTCCTATGCGCTGACGGCGTCCAAAGGTCTGGTGGGGGATAGCGGCGGGAGTCTGACTTTGCTGCTCGACGTCGCACAGTTTCTGCTGGTGGCCGCCGGCATGGCCTCCATGTTTCGCTATGTGCCCAATACCGATGTGCGCTGGGGACACGCCTGGATCGGCGGGCTGTTTGTGTCGACTGGGATCGAGCTGGCCAAAAAGCTGCTGGCCCTGTACGTGGCCAAGGTCCCCACCTATTCGGTGGTGTACGGTGCATTTGCTACGGTGCCCATTTTGCTGGTATGGATCTATGTGGCCTGGGTCATCGTGTTGCTGGGCGCCGCTCTCACCGCCTACCTGCCCAGCCTGATAGCCGGCGGCACCCGGCGCCGCCTCGTGCACGGCTGGCAATTTCAGCTGGCACTGGAAGTGCTGCAGCAGCTCGAAACCGCCAGCCAGAATGCAGACAAAGGTCTACCCCTCGAAGGTCTGTGTGAAAGGCTACAGGTCGACCCACTGCGGCTGGAGCCAGTGCTGGAAGTGCTGGTGGCGCTGGACTGGATTGCCCATCTCAACGAAGCGGCAATCCAGGGCCGCGCAGCACGTTATGTGCTGCTGGCCGACCCTGAAAAGACCCTGCTCGAACCGCTGATGGAGCGGCTGCTGCTCACACGCAATGCGGCTACAGAGAATTTATGGAAAAACGGCCGCATGGGCGCATTGACAGTGCGTGAAGCACTATAAAAAAGATAGTGAATCTGGTCGAAATGTTTCTTCGCGACGCTCCTAGTCCATCGGTTCCTTTAACCCAGCTTTGAGACTGAATCTCTACAATAAGTCGAAATAATATATCCGTTTGATATAATTGATCCATGCATGTCATTTCGATCAAGACGCTTCGTACTTTCTGGCAAAAACATTCAGAAGCGGAAGGCGTTTTACGTGCATGGCACTCGGTGATGGAGCATGTGGAGTTCAGGGATTTCAGCCACGTCCGGGAGTTTTTCAACTCGGCGGACTACGTGCCACCGTATACCGTGTTCGATATCGGGGGCAACAACTACCGTTTGGTCGTGATTGTTCGCTACAAATTCGGGAAGGTCTTTGTGCAACAAGTGATGACCCACCGGGAGTACGACGATTGGAGCAAGCTTTACAGGAAAGGCAAGGTGTAACTATGCATACGACACTGGCTCAGATTGATGTTGGGGCTCTGCAAGCTTCGTGGCAGGCGTTTGACTCCGTGGCGCATCTGCGCCCCATCCACAGCGAAGCGGATTACGACCACATGGTCGCATTGATGCAGTCGCTCTTGGATGTGGTGGGTGATGACGAAGACCACCCTCTGTCCAGTTTGCTGGAACTGGCGGGCGACCTGGTTTTGCGATACGAGCAAAAACACCATGCCATTGAAGGGGTCAGCCCCAAAGATGCACTGCGGTTTCTGATGGAGGCGCGCGGTCTGAAGCAGGAAGACCTCAGCGCCATTGTCGTGCAGGGCAATTTGTCGGCGATTCTGGCGGGCAAACGAAAAATCAGTGCAACGTTGGCTGGAAAACTGGGCAAATTTTTCGGCATAAGTGCTGCCGTGTTCGTGCCGATGTAGGTGGCCGGCTTGACGACAAACTGTTTGCGCCGCTGGATGGCGGCAAGGGCTTTCGAGTGGCGCAGAACCGCGAGGCCTGGCAGGCCGTTGCACGTTGCCTGCTCGCCTGAGGTGACATTCCCTGCCGGTATCAGTCCAGTTTGGCGCCGGATTTGGTCACTGCTTCGGCCCAGCGCGGCATTTCGGCGGCCAGGAATTTGGCGAAATCGTCCGATCCCAGGTAGGCCGGGTCGGCACCCTGGGTGATCATGC
>CAJBVC010000733.1 GCA_903958915.1 uncultured beta proteobacterium | reverse complement strand
GGTCACGGCGTCACCGCCGTCGATGAGCGCCGGAAAACCGATGATGGTCTGGCCGCCCTTGCGGATTTCCAGCAGCTCAGGCAAGTCGCCAAAGGTCCAGGCGGTGAACCGGCCATCCAGAATGCTGTGGGCAGGACTTGCTATGGTATTCGTAGCTGCTTGTGCTTTATTGGCGGGGGCTGGGTGCCGGCGCGACAGGGCGCCCTGCTCCGTGTCCTCCGACCGCTGCGCGGTCTCCCCCTTGACCTGCGCAGGACGCCCTATCGCACCAGCACCCGCTGTGTCACTTCCTTCCGGGCTTAGGGGCTGATTTTGCGCCAACCTCAGTCCTGCCAGCGCCTGGAATGCACCGCGGGCCTGCTTGCCCCACTCGGCCTTCAGCGCACCCAGATTGCGCCCCTGCCCCAACTGGCGGCCATGTTCGTCTACCACCCGGAAGTTCATGAAAAAGTGGGGCTGCAACATGTCCACCTTGATGTCGGCACGCACGATGTCCAGCGAGGTCGCATCGCGTACCAACTTCAGCACGGCATCGACCAGACTTCCGCTGCCAAACCGCGCGGGCTCGTTCAGTGTTTCGGCAAATCGGCTGGCTGTTTCGGGCAAGGGTACCAGGCGCGAGCGGGGTCTCTGGTGCAGCGTCTTGAGCAGGGCCTGCACCTTTTCCTTGAGCATGCCTGGCACCAGCCATTCGCAACGCTCGTCATTGACCTGATTGAGCACGAACAACGGAATGGTGGCCGTGACCCCATCGCGCGCGTCGCCCGGCTCGTGCAGATAGGTGGCAGCGCAGTCCACACCGCCGAGACGAATGGTCTTGGGAAATGAGGCGGTAGTGATGCCGGCCGCCTCATGGCGCATCAACTCGTCGCGGGTCAGGCAAAGCAATGTGGTTTGGCCCCGGCGGGACGGTAGGCCGCTCTGCTCCCTTATATCCGTTGGCCCCGCCAGCTGCGCGGGCTCCTCCTTGACCTGCGCAGAACGGCCTGCCGCCCCACCTCCCAGGTTGTATTTCGGTTTCTTCGACTCCTCGCGGTACCAGCGCTCCAGGCTGTAGCCGCTGCACACATCTGCCGGTAGTTGCTGGTCGTAAAAGGCGTAGATCAGCTCATCGTCGACCAGCACATCCTGGCGGCGCGCCTTGTGCTCCAGTTCTTCCACCTGTTTGATGAGCTTGTGATTCGCTGCCAAAAATGGGAGGGAGGTCTCCCACTCGCGTCCCACCAGCGCTTCCCGGATGAAGATTTCGCGCGCTCCATGGAGGTCGACCCGGCTGTAGTTCACCCGCCTTCCGCTGTAGACTACGATGCCATACAGCGTGGCACGCTCCAGGGCCACCACTTCAGCGGCCTTCTTTTCCCAGTGCGGGTCGAGCAACTGCTTCTTGAGCAAATGACCGCCTACCTGCTCGAGCCACTGCGGGTCAATATTGGCAATGCCGCGACCAAACAACCGTGTCGTCTCAACCAGTTCGGACGCAATGATCCAGCGCCCTGGCTTTTTTGTCAGGTGGGCACCGGGGTGCGGGAAGAACTTGATGCTGCGCGCCCCCAGGTACTCGCCGTTTTGACCTTCTTCAAGCTTGCAGCCGATGTTGCCCAAAAGCCCTGACAGCATCGACAAGTGAATCTGCTCGTAACTGGCAGGCGTGGCGTTGAGGCGCCACTTGTGTTCGGCCACCACGGTGTG
>CAJBVC010000732.1 GCA_903958915.1 uncultured beta proteobacterium | reverse complement strand
GTGGCAATGATGGTGAGTGATCCACCTTCTTCCACATTGCGCGCGGCACCCAGAAAGCGCTTGGGTCGCTGCAAGGCATTGGAGTCCACACCACCGGTGAGCACCTTGCCAGAAGAAGGCACTACATTGTTGTAGGCGCGGGCCAAGCGGGTGATGGAGTCCAGCAGGATCACCACATCTTTCTTGAGTTCAACCAAACGCTTGGCACGTTCGATCACCATTTCAGCAACGTGAACGTGGCGCGCAGCGGGTTCATCAAAGGTCGATGCAATCACTTCACCCTTGACGGTGCGCTGCATTTCGGTCACTTCCTCCGGGCGCTCGTCGACCAGCAACACCATCATGTGGCTGTCAGGGTAGTTGGCCGAAATTGCATGGGCAATGTGCTGCATCATCACCGTCTTGCCGCTCTTGGGTGGAGCGACCAGCAACGCACGCTGTCCCTTACCAATAGGGGCAATGATGTCGATGATGCGACCGGTAATGTTTTCTTCGGATTTGATGTCCTGCTCCAGACGCATCTGCACCTTGGGAAACAGAGGCGTCAGGTTTTCAAACATCACTTTGTGTTTGTTGCCCTCTGGCGGGCCGCCATTGACCTTGTCGAGTTTGTTCAAAGCGAAATAGCGCTCACCGTCTTTGGGCGTACGTACCTCGCCTTCGATCATGTCGCCAGTATGCAAATTGAAGCGGCGAACCTGGCTCGGGCTGATGTAGATATCGTCGGTACTGGCGGTGTAGCTGGAATCGGGACTGCGAAGGAAACCAAATCCATCGGGCAGAATTTCGAGAACCCCATCCGCAATGATCTGTTCGCCGGCACGCGCCCGCTTCTTGATGATCGCGAACATCAACTCCTGCTTGCGCATTCGGCCAGTGTTTTCGATTTCAAGCTCTTCAGCTTGTTTCAGGACTTCCGACACGTGAAGTGCCTTGAGTTCGTTTAAGTGCATGGAGTGGGTCCCGTGAGGGATAGTGACCGAGAGTTCGGATTGAAAATGAAGATCAGGGGAGGAGGAGTTGGGACCAGCCTAGCGGGCTAAGCCTTCGCGTTCTTAACCTGGAATCAGGAACCAGGCTCTTGGGGAACGCTGGTGAACGGAATGAATTATGACAGGAAAAAGCGACCGTGCGTGCGCGTCACGGTCGCAGGATGGGTTTCAGGCCAGTTGTTGGTCAATGAAAGCAACCAGTTGGGCTTTGCTCAGAGCGCCCACCTTGGTGGCGGCGAGTTGGCCGTCCTTGAAAAGCATGAGCGTTGGAATGCCACGAATGCCGAACTTTGCAGGAATCTCGCGGTTTTCGTCTACGTTCATCTTGGCAATCTGCAACTTGCCCTGGTAAGACGCGGAGACCTCGTCCAGAATCGGAGCAATCATCTTGCACGGGCCACACCATTCAGCCCAGTAATCCACCAAAACAGGCTGTTCAGATTTCAGCACGTCAGTTTCGAAAGTTGCGTCAGAGACGTGTTTGATGAGATCGCTGGCCATAGTATTTCCTTGCAGAGTTTTGTGTTGCAGCTAAAGTTGCGGCATTGTGACAGAAACCAAGTCCTCAGCTTGGATGAACCGACTATGAACGACATAGAAAAAATTGATACGACACATCGGCACGTGGCATGACGTCTGGACTTCAGATTGCCGTGATCGGGGGCGGTCCGGCGGGCCTGATGGCCGCACAGGCGCTGGTCGATGCAGGTGCGTGTGTCCATTTGTTTGATGCTATGCCTTCGATTGGTCGTAAGTTCCTGTTGGCCGGCAAAGGCGGTCTGAATCTGACCCACTCCGAGGGTGCCGATGCGTTTGCCGGACGCTTCGGTGCGCGACGGGTTGAAATCGAGAAATTACTGAAAGATTTTGGTCCAGCCCAACTGCGGGAATGGGCGCACGCATTGGGCATACCGACGTTTGTGGGGTCTTCCGGGCGTGTTTTCCCGACCGACATGAAGGCGGCGCCACTGCTTCGCGCCTGGTTGCAACGTTTGCGCCACCCGGCTCAAGGGCAGGGTGTGCTGTTTCACATGCGCCACCGCTGGACCGGTTGGGTCGATGGGCCGTCGCACACGTTGTCGTTCGAAACACCCCTGGGACCGGTGCAGGTGCACGCGCCAGCAGTGGTTCTCGCCTTGGGGGGTGGCAGCTGGGCGCGCCTGGGCTCCAATGGCGCGTGGGTTCCACTGCTGGCCGCGCGCGGCGTCGCGGTTGCCCCGCTGTTGCCAGCCAATTGCGGTTTTAACGTGGAAAATGGCTGGAGCGAGCACTTTTGCAGCCGCTTTGCCGGAGCGCCCCTCAAGTCGGTGGCCATCACAGTCACATCGTCCCAAGGTGTCGTCTTCTCGCGCAGGGGTGAGTTTGTCGTGACGGCTACCGGCGTCGAGGGTAGCCTCGTCTATGCAGCGTCAAGCGGGTTGCGCGACGACATTATTCGAAGCGGCCGAGCCACTTTTTCGCTGGACCTGTTGCCGGACCTGAGTGCCCAGAGGGTGCTCAAAGAGGTGAGCCATCCGCGCGGTAGCCGGTCGCTCAGTAGCCACTTGAAGAGCCGCCTTCATCTGGAGGGCGTCAAAATGGGTTTGCTGCATGAATTGCTCGACAAAGAAGCGCTGGCTGATCCGGTGCGGCTCGCAGCGGCGCTCAAGGCGCTGCCGGTCACCCTGACGGCTGCGCGCCCCATCGATGAAGCCATCAGCAGCGCCGGTGGCGTTTTGTTCGAGGTCTTGACACCCGGGCTGATGCTGGAGCAGTTGCCAGGTGTCTTTTGTGCTGGAGAAATGCTGGATTGGGAGGCGCCAACCGGCGGCTACCTGCTCACCGCCTGCTTCGCCAGTGGACGTCGCGCCGGCCTCGCAGCGTTTGCGTACTTGCAAGAGAAAATGGCCACTGACGCCCGTCAATAGTGCGTAAGCAGCTATCAAATTGCGAGCAATTTGATCACAGTTTGGTGGCTGTGATGACCTGGAAGTTGGCGAAGAAATAGGTGCTGCGCTCACACTTCCAGCCACCCATAGCCTCCAGACAGTTCAGCGGGTCATGGGTGTCCCATAGTGCGAGTCCGAGGGGCTCAAAGACTTTGAAGTAAGTCCAGCTCAGTACCTTCAGAACCCACAGTCGGGGCTTGTGGAACTCGGCGAGGTAGAGTTTTCCTCCCGGTGCCAGCAAGCGTCCGGCCTCACTCAAGGCCTGGATTTTCATTGGATGGGGCAGCTCATGCAGCAGGAAAAACAGCACATTGGCTTGCGCAATACCGTCTGGCTGGTTCATTGCTGTGGCGTTGCTTTCGATGTATTCGACCTTCGGTGCGTATTGCGTAAGCTTGCTTTGCGCATGGGTCAGTTCGTTTTCCACCACATCGGCGATCAGTACACGCTGCGCCCCCGACCGCGTGGACGCCTCGACCACACGGGGAATGACATTGCCAAACGCACAGGAGGTGATCAGCACCGTCTTGCCTTGCAGCGCAGTGGCGCTGAGGCCATCCACAATTTTTGTGACCAGTCGGTGGTATTGAAACAGCAAGATGGCTGAGATGATGGGCTGAAAGTCCACCATTTTGATCAACCCCATGTTGGAGTAAATGGGATACACGTGGGAAGTGGCACTTTGAGTAGACGAGAGCCCACGCATCAATAGCGCACCACGGGTTACAACGAAAAAGAAAAGACCGGTCGCAGCCAGTAAACCGATTACGGCTACGAGCACGTTCATCATCCACGCATTCATCAAGATGCTCCAATGTCGAAAGTCAAGGGGGAAACGGTTGAGCAGACGATGCGCACAGGCCCGAAGAGCACAGGGCTCCAGGCGAAAGAGAACGACAGTCGTAGGTCAGACATATGGTTGACGAGCCTTAACCCCAGCACTGGCTCCACAGTTAGGG
>CAJBVC010000731.1 GCA_903958915.1 uncultured beta proteobacterium | reverse complement strand
CAGGACCACGGCATTGCCCTGGTGCTGAAAGCCATCGAAGCGCCCCTGCGCGAGATCGTGTACAACGCCGGCGGCGAAGCTTCGGTGGTAGTGAATGCAGTGTTGGCTGGCAAGGGCAACTATGGCTTCAACGCCGCCAACGACACCTATGGCGACATGATCGACATGGGCATTCTGGACCCCACCAAGGTGACCCGCACCGCGCTGCAAAACGCAGCGTCTGTCGCATCCCTGATGCTGACCACCGAGTGCATGGTGGCCGAGGCTCCGAAGGATGAGTCTGGCGCCGGCGGCATGGGTGGCGGTGGCATGGGCGGTATGGGTGGAATGGGCGGCATGGGCGGCATGGACATGTAACTTCAGGCTACTGCGCAGATGCCATGCGGCGTTGCGCGGTGCTCGCAATCCTCACGTACAGGAAGTACGTTCCGGTTGCTGTGCGCCGCGCGCCTTGCCTGACATCTGCTCGCTACGCCCAAGTGAGTTCACTCACTCAAAAACCCCGCAGACGCGAGCCTCGCGGGGTTTCTCAATTTGCACCACAGGCGGCTCTCGGATTGACCCTACTAACATATCAACCACTACCAAACAGGAAGTAAGTGCTGAAAATTTCGTGCTAAATGATGCGCAATGCAGGAAAGCCAAGTGTCACTTTGGCTCAAAGGCGCTGCAGAAATCTGGCACCGTGGCGGTGCGCCAACCCACTTTTTCAGGAGATTTGCAATGAAGAGAGCTTTCGTTCTGGGGTCCGTTGTATGCGTGTTGGCTGGGGCCACGGCGCCGGCGCTGGCCGTTGACTTCGAGTACTTCAAAAAGCAACCTTGTGGGGAACTGGCCAAAGAACTCGATGCATTGCAAAAAGCAGAAAAGGTGCTTACCGAAAAGAAGGACAAAGCCGACAGCAAAGCCAATACCCAGGCCGTAGTAACCACCTTGCTGATTGGCTGGCCATTCTGGGGTGATACTGACCACGGCGATACCAACGCCCAGTTGGCCGAGATACGCACCGATGTGCGCTACATCACCAAGGCACAAAAAGTCAACAAATGCTCTTGAGCGGGTCATAGGGGTGACATGGGGTCTTTTGACAAGACCCGTTTCCTTGTCATCACCCAACGCGGCGATGTCGCTCCCCAATCCTTAACGGGTAGCTTCGTCGCGCTTGGCTTTGTGGCAACATGGACAGTCCTGCATCGGACTGAACCATGGATTTACAAACTGCACTTTTCAAGAAAAAAGCGTCGCGCGTTTTGCGTTTCGCAAGCATCGGCGCGGTCCTCCTGACTGGTTGTTTTTCATACGCCACCCCCCCAAGTGGCGTGGTGGCAACGCCTCCTCCGCAACTCGTTGTCTTTCTGGTGGTGGATGGTCTGCCGCAGCGGCAGATCACGGGCTACCAGGATCAGTTCGCGCCCGATGGCTTCAACCGCTTTCTGCAGCGAGGTGCCGCCTTCGATAATGCCCACTACGGGCACGGCTACACGGTAACCGCTGCGGGCCACGCGGTGATGCTGACCGGCGCCTACCCCGCCCGCACCGGCATCATCGGCAATGAGTGGCGCGACCCGGTTACAGGCAAATCGGTCTACTGCACCGAAGATGCAGCCCATACCTACATCGGCCACAAGACCGTGCCAATGGCCGGCACCAGCCCCAGGAATCTGCGGGCCGAGACCGTGGGGGATGTGTTGCGACGGGTGTCTCCAGCGTCCAAGGTAATTGCCATTTCCGCCAAGGACCGTGGCGCCATCCTGCCGGCCGGGCATGCCGGCACGGCCTACATGTACATGGGGGAAAAAGGAGACTTTGCATCCTCCACCTACTACATGCAGACGCACCCAAAGTGGGTGGAAGATTTCAACGCTACGCGGCCGGCCGATGCCTACTTCAAGCGCATCTGGGCGCCACTGCTGCAGGAGAGCGCTTACCAACGCTCGGTGCCTGACAGCCAGCCCTGGTACCGCAAGGACGGCAATGCCGATCGACTTCCCGCAGTGATGGGTGAAGGCAGTGAAGCGCCCGGACAGCGCTTTTACAACACGCTGATCGCATCCCCGTTTGTTGATGAACTCACGCTGAACTTTGCCCGCGCTGCGCTGCAGGGTGAAGCGCTGGGCCAGAGTGCTACCCGGACCGATATCCTGTCGATCAGTCTGTCCTCGCACGACTATGTGTACCATGCTTGTGGCCCAGAGTCGCGCATCTCACATGACCACATGCTGCATCTGGACCGCTACTTGCAGGCGTTTTTTGCCGATCTGGATCAGCGCATCGGCAAAGACAAATATCTGGCCGTACTGACTGCCGACCATGGGTTCTCGGCCACCCCCGAATGGGCCAAGACCCAGGGCCAGGACACGGGTCGACTCAACCCGTCCCAGGTATTGGGCCATGTCAACGCCGGCTTGAGCGCCAAGTTTGGCGATGCCAAATGGACGCTGGGTTTCTCTACGGCCGGCATTCTCTTCGACAAGGCGGTCATCGCGGCCAAAGGTGTCAGCCCCGCCGCCATCGACAACGAAGCCAGAACGTTGCTGCTGCAGCTGGGCGGAGTCGCCGAGGTATTTACGCGGGAACAACTCGCGTCCGCTGAGGCAACCGACAAACCCTTTCTGACCGCCATGCGCCGCGCATGGCACCCAGACCTGTCCGCCTCCATCCATGTGGTTCTGAAGCCGGGCTGGATGCTGGGCTCTGCCCTGATGGGCACCACCCATGGATCACCCCACGCCTACGACACCCAGGTCCCCATTCTGTTCTACGGCCCGCGCTGGCTGGGCGCAGGCCATGTAGCGGCCCGCGTGGAAGTGGCAGACATCGCCTCCACGTTGTCGCAGATCTTGCGGTTGCCGGCACCGGCACAGTCCGAAGGAAGGCCACTGCCGCTACCCCGGCTATCCGCCGAGACGCTATCAAAGTAGTAGCTGTCTACGCTTGACAGGCAAGCGTCACAGGCGCTTTTCGTACAAATTCATGGCGACCAGTTCCAACTCCAGTTGCTCCGGCGACTGGAAATGGATGCCGCTCCAGCCCTGCTGCTCGGCGGCGTGGACGTTGTGCTTGAGGTCGTCGATAAACACCGTCTGTGCAGGCTCCAGTGCGTAGCGGCTTTGCAGCAGCTGGTAAATCTGCGGCTCGGGTTTGATCCAGTGCACATCCCCCGAAAACACACCGCCGTCAAAACACTGCAGAAAGTCGTGCAACTCTTGCAGGCGGCGCGCATAGGGTGCAGGCATATTGGAGAGGTAATAGAGCTTCAAATCCCCACCCGCGAGTCGTTGGGAATGCAACTGCCGCAACAGGTTCACGGTACCTGGGATCGGCGCCAGATGTCCGCCAATGTGGTGCATCAGCGCCTCCACCCGCGCCAAGTCCAGGCCCAACCGCGCTGCCGATCTTTGCACGACGTCATCCATGGCGAGCGTGCCCCGGTCAAAGCTGTGCCAGTCCGCGTGCGCAAACAGGGCATGCGCCATGGCGGCGGCCGCTTGCGGCGTGCTGGCTTCCTGCGCAAACGTCTGTGCCAACAGTTCCGCAGGTTTCCAGTTGAACAGGACCGCGCCAAAATCAAACACCAGGTTCATGGAGTACCTTCGCTGTAGTTCTTGATGGCACGTACCAGCGCCACACGCAGGCCACGCGGCTGGCTTGCCGTGATGCGCACCACCGGCGTATCGTGCCACGCCGCGCACTGGCAAATCGCCAGCGCCACTGCCTGAATCTGCGCATCGTCCCACACCCTGCCCGGCTGCGCGTACACCGCCTTCACTTCAAAAACGCCCTGTGCACGGTGCGCCTTGGCATCGAGCCTGCCAATCAGTGCACCCTGGCACAGAATCGGCAACACAAAGTATCCGTACACGCGTTTGGGCTCGGGGGTGTAACACTCGATGCGGTAATCAAAGTCAAAAAAAGTGGAGGCCCGCTCACGGTCCCACACCACCGGGTCAAACGGCGAAAGTAGCGCAGCGTGCACTGGCACCAGCTTCCCCGCCACCGCTTTCTTGAGTGGGGCCGCATGGCAGCTATGCACATAGCCGGGGCCGCTCCAGCCCTCAACTCCGACCCGTAGCAGCGT
>CAJBVC010000730.1 GCA_903958915.1 uncultured beta proteobacterium | reverse complement strand
CCACCGCCACTTGCTCTTGAATGGTGACGCTCTGCGCCTCTGCACTGGATGGGTTGAAGTTCTTGGGTGCCCTGGTCTGAGGTGCAGCACTGGGCCACCAGTACAAAGGCTGCGCGGCTTTCTTTGCTTCTGCGCCTCCTGTGGGGCACAGCAACACGGTTTCCACTGCAATGGTCTTGCCGTCTGGCAGGGTGACCTCTTTGCTTGCGGGGTCAATGGTAGTCAACCAATCAGCATCCAGTGTGTCCAGCCACGGCAGGCTCTTGGCCTTTTGCTTGGTCGCAAGGATCAGCGTTTCGCGCGGTCGCGTCATGCTCACATACAGCAGGCGTTGGGCCTCCGCAATGGCTGAAGCTTCAAACCGCTTGGCCATTTCAGACTCGCCGATTCTGTCTTTCACGGCAATACCAGTTGCTTGTTGGCCAAACGGCCAGGGCCAGTAGCGCACAAAGCGGTTTTGCAGTGGGTTCATGGCATCCACCGCGTGGGTCGATACGGTGGAGATGCCCCACAGGCGGCTACGCACTTCTTTTTCCAGATCGGTCAGGATTACAACGTGCCACTCCAAGCCTTTTGCGGCATGGTGGGTCAGCACGCGCACGGCATCCACCGCAGGCATGGCCAAAGCATCATCCCCGTCTTGTGCCTGCTGGTTGAGCCACAGCAAGAGGCCGGAGATGGTGGCTGCCTGTCTGGTGCCCAGGCATACATCTTCATGCTGTGCGGCCAGTGCCATCAAGGCCTCCAGGTTGGCCAAGCGGGTTTGGGCCACAGCAGCGTCCTGCCGCCAGCCAATGACAACCTGGGGTAACTGGCAAGCGGTGATAACGCGGCGCAAGGCTTCCAGTGGTGCCAGCAAGGGCAACTCTGTACGCAACTGGGCGATGCGTGCCAGAGCAGGGTGGGCATCAGTCCCCTGCTCCCGCCAGAGGTTGCGTTTGTTGTCCGTTTGAAGGTACTGCATGCGGTCTGCCAACCAGACTTCAGGCTCAGCGCTGTCCACCATGGCGATGATTTCTGCACTGGCAACGGTGTCGGTGACATCGTTCAATCGGCGCAGGCAGGCCAGGGCCAGGGTGGCTTCTGGTGTGGCCAGCAAACCGGGCTGTGAGGTGGCTACCGCAATGCCTGCTTGTCGCAGTGGCGCAGCAATCAGCGTCACTCCCTCGTTAGTCTTGCTTAGTATGGCAATGTCGCGTGCCTGCAATGGGCGCAAGCCTTCGGAGCCTTTTTCAGGGACTTGCCTGTTAGATGCCAGTAGCTGCTGCACACCGCTGACCAACGACAAGGCGATTTCATTGACGTTATTGCCTTCCAGCACCCAGTTGACCAAGGCGGCATCTTGGGTTCGCTCGGGGCGCTGGGGGGCCATGGCAACTTCCTTTGCTTCCATGCTGCCAGAGAAGGTATGGGTAAACACCGCATTGACCAGATGCACCAGTGCCGGGCGGGACCGCCAGGAGCTGCCCAGAATCTGCTTGGTGCCGCCCAACTCTGGCAGAGACTGCAATATGGACTGCATCAAATCGGTGTCGCTGCCCCTGAAGCCATAGATGGCCTGTTTGAGGTCGCCCACCCAATAGGTTTGCCGCGCCAGGCGTGAAAGCTTGAGGAACAAGGCCAACTGGATGGGGCTGGTGTCCTGAAACTCGTCTACCAGCAGCAGGTCCAGCTCTTCGCGCAACACCGACACCACCGAGGGATGATCCAGCAGGTTAAGCAGCAAAGACTCCTGGTCTGTAAAGTCCACCACTCCCATACCCAGCTTGCGTTGGCGGTAATGATCCAACGCTGCGGCGCAGGCAGCGAACATGCCTTGCAGATAGGTGCGGATGTCGCTGTGCAGGGCCGGGTGCGAGTCATACGCCAGGAGCAACATCTGAATAGGCTCGCTCAAGGGGAGTAAACCCTTCTCTGGCGCGGCCTTGGCCAATGCCACCCACTGGCTCCACTGGGCAGTGCCATTACGCAGTTTGCGTTCAAACCCTTCAAGCAGGCTCACGTAGTCTTGCGTTTTTTTAACCGTGGATGTTGCCCGAGCCCGATGCAGCTCTGACATGGCGTGGGCAATGGCGGCAAGCACGTCTTGCGTCAGCGTGGTACGCAGGGGCTGCGGAAAGTGGGATAGCAGGTCGTCAGCGTTGACCTTAGCAAACTGGGGGATATCAGTTGCAGCGACATTGTTGCTACGCACTTGTGCAATCAGGGCCTTGAGGTTTTCGGTCCAGTCTTCAATGCCAAGCCGATACGCAAGCTCTGACAGATTGGCAACTTCTTCACCGCTGCAGACTGCGTCAATCGACTCGCGAATGAGTTGGCTGGTTTGTGCCTCATCCAGCACCTGTTGCTGGGTTGCCATTCCGGCTTCAAACGCGAACCGCTCCAGCAAAGCCCCGCACACCGAGTTGATAGTGCCAATGCGCGCTTGAGCCATGGCGTTGGCCAAGACAAACTGGCCACCAGAGAGCAAATGTTCGCGCACCCGCTCACGCAGTTCCGTTGCGGCCTTCTTGGTGAAGGTGGTGGCGATTACACCCGATGGGCGCACCTCACCGGAACCAAGCACTTTGCCTAGTGTCTGCATGAGTGTGTGTGTTTTGCCACTACCTGCACCAGCGCTAATGAATGTCAGGTTCATTGCTGTTCCTCCCAGCCAGCGAGTGCTGCATAGTCGTTGTAATTGATGTTGAGCACTTCAATGGCTAGTGCGTCTTCGGTCGGCAGATCATCTTCATATTCCTGAAGCACCACCTCGATCTGGCCTTGGTCAATTTGAGTCCGCCGCCAAGCCCAGGTTTTGAGAAAGCGTTGCCACAAGTGTGCAGATCCCTCTTCAGCCACCTGTTTTTCTTTGCGGATGAGTTTGGCCTT
>CAJBVC010000729.1 GCA_903958915.1 uncultured beta proteobacterium | reverse complement strand
TTCTTCTTCTTCCCGTCCGGCCTGGTGTTGTACTGGATTACCAACAACGTACTATCGATCATCCAGCAGTGGATCATCAACACCCGCATGGGTGTGCCGCCACAGTTTAATTTGCCGAAGTTCAAGTGACCCCCCGAGGCGCTTTGCGCCTCCCCCCTGGGAGGGGGGCGACACCAGCAGCCCGGCAAAGCCGGTTCTGCGGTGTCCCTGACTAGGGCTCCCCCTCGCTCAACAGTTTCTTATGCTCGCGCGCCACCAGGACCCCATCATCGCGATTGCCACTGCGCCCGGGCGGGGGGCGGTGGGGATTGTGCGGGTTAGTGGCAAGTCGCTCGGCGGGTTTGTGAAAGAACTGCTCGGGCGGGACTTGCGTGCGCGCGAGGCGACCTATTTGCCGTTCTGCGATGCCAGCGGTGCGCCGATCGACCAGGGGCTGGCGCTGTTTTTTCCGGGTCCCCATTCGTTTACCGGTGAAGACGTGCTGGAACTGCAGGCGCATGGCGGACCCGTGGTGCTGCAATTGCTGGTGGTGCGCTGTCTGGAAGTGGCTGGGCAAACGGCAGCAGGCACGGGTTTGGCATTGCTGGCCGGGCTGCGTATCGCAGAGCCGGGGGAGTTTACCGAACGCGCCTTTCTGAACAACAAGATCGATCTGGCTCAGGCCGAGGCCATTGCCGACCTGATTGATGCCAGCACCGAAACCGCAGCCCGCAGCGCGACCCGGTCGCTGACCGGTACTTTTTCGCGGGAAATCCATGCGCTGCGTGAGGCGCTGATCCGACTGCGCATGCTGGTCGAGGCCACGCTGGATTTTCCGGAAGAAGAAATCGACTTTCTGCAGCAATCGGACGCACAAGGGCAACTGCTGGCGCTGCAAACCGGGCTTATCGATGTCTTGCGAACGGCATCGCAAGGCGCTTTGTTGCGCGAAGGCATTACGGTGGTCATTGCCGGACAGCCGAACGCGGGCAAGTCGTCCTTGCTCAACGCACTGGCGGGGGCCGAGCTCGCTATCGTGACGCCCATTGCAGGCACCACCCGTGACAAGGTGCAGCAAACCATTCAGATGGAGGGTGTCCCCATCCACGTGGTGGACACCGCGGGGCTGCGGTCCAGCGACGATGTCGTGGAGCGGGTGGGTATTGCAAGAGCCTGGGAGGCTATCGCGCTTGCCGATGCGGTGATTTTTTTACACGATCTGACGCGCTGTGATGCTATCGATTACAAAGCTGCCGACGCAGTCATAGCGGGCGCTATCACCGAAAAACTCTCCGCAAAAGTGCCGGTGATCGACGTTTGGAACAAGGCTGACGCAGTCGACGCCGTGCTACCGCTAGCTGGCATTGTGCTGTCGGCCAAGACCGGTGTTGGGATCGATGCCCTGCGCGCGCAGTTGCTCAGTTCGGCGGGATGGCAAGCGCCAGAGTCGGGTGTTTTCATTGCCCGCGAGCGCCATTTGCAGGCCTTGCGACTCGTCGAGGCACACTTGCAGGAGGCTGCCATGCACCTCGGGCAGCGCGCGCAGGCACTGGACTTGCTTGCCGAGGAATTGCGCCTGGCCCAAAATGCCTTGGGGGAAATTACCGGGGAATTTACTTCGGACGATTTGCTGGGTGTGATCTTCTCCAAGTTTTGTATTGGCAAATAGAGTCCACTACACTTGGGTTTTCTGACGCACCCGAAAGCAGTCACGATGTCCATGTTCAACTGGTTTTTCAGAAAGCAGCCCGCCCAAGTGCCTGCCACAGCCGAGAGCTCGGGGCTGGGACACACGGATGCCACCGTGCCATTTCGCCACTCCGACAAGGGTTCGGCAAGAATGCCGGTGCCACCCAAACCCGGTAGTGCTGCCAATCGGCGTGGCGAGCGTCTGGAGCGTCGGGAGTTGCTCTACACCGTGGTGCGGGAGTCCATGACTTCGGCCGGCGTGTTGTCGTCAGGCTACAAGTTCAAGGTTCTGTCGCTCGATTCGCGCGGCGTGCAATACCTCATCATGATGGATCTGGCCAGCGATTACGCGGCCGAATCGACGCGCCTGGCAGAGATGGAAAACCTGATCGCCCACAACGCCAAGTCACGCTTTGGCATTCTGGTTACGTCGGTGTATTGGCGCGTCAACGAGCAGGTGACAGCAGGCCTCTCGCGCAGCGGCGCGCCAAGCTCGGCGCCCGCGCCGCTGAGCGTTGCTGCTGCCGCGCCGGTGAAAGCCCCAACGCCACCGCTCTATGAGCCGCTGGAGGCCGACGAGGTGGCCGCGTTCAAGAAGGCGCTGGCCTCTTCGGCAGCCCCAGAAGCCAAGCCTGCAACCGGAGAAATTGTGCACTCCAGGCGCCGCAATCCGGCCCCCGCGCCCGATTTTCAAACGACCGAAATAGACGAACGTGGCTCGCCACTGAGCGGCACGCAATACGGCGAGTTGCGTTAGTGGCCGGCAAAATCCAGCAGGGTAAACAGGGCCAGCCCCGATTCGCGCAGCTTTTGTGATCCACCGAGTTCCGGCAGGTCAACGATGGCAGCGCCCTCCATGACCTGCGCGCCCAGACGCTCGAGCAATTTTTTGCCCGCCATCATGGTGCCTCCGGTCGCGATCAGGTCGTCGATCAACAACACCCGGTCGCCGGTCTTGACCGCGTCGGTGTGCAATTCCACCGTCGCACTGCCGTATTCGAGTTCATAGGTTTCCGCGACGGTAGTGAAAGGCAACTTCCCTTTTTTGCGAATTGGCACAAATCCGATGTTGAGTTCGTAGGCCACCACGGCCCCCAAAATGAAGCCCCGCGCATCCAGCCCCGCCACGACGTCCGGACGCATATCCGGATCCATGTAGCGGTGTACAAACGCGTCAATCAGCACTCGAAACACCTTGGGCTCCTGCAACAGCGGTGTGATATCGCGAAACTGCACGCCCGGAGCCGGCCAGTCAGGCACGGTCCGGATGTGGTCACGCAGGTACTGGTTGATGCTCAGGTGTTGCATGGTGAGACCTATCCTTTGAGTAACTTCTGTTCAGCCAACGCCAGCGCTTCGGCTTGGCCTGAGAGCACCAGCGTATCACCGCCCTCCAGCACGGTGTCATCGCCGGGATCCGCCTTCTTCCCATTGCTACGTCGAATACTCAGCACGCGAATACCGACGGCGTGCAGTGCGAAGTGGCCCAATGTGCGCCCGGACGTCCTGACGGCCGTTGGCAAGGTGATAGTGGATAGCCGCTCATGCTCCAGCTCATCCACCGAGTTGTCGTCGACACCGTGGAAATAGCCGCGCAACAGGTCGTAGCGGGCATCGCGCTGCTCCTGGACAATGCGCAACACCCGGCGCATGGGCACGCCTACCAGGGCCAGCGCGTGGCTGGCCAGCATGAGGGACCCCTCGATTGCCTCGGGTACCACTTCGGTGGCCCCGGCCTCCTGCAATTTCGCCAGGCTGTGGTCGTCCTGGGTCCGCACGATCACGGGGACCTGCGGCGCGTGAGCCTGGGTGTGGCCCAGGACCTTGAGCGCGCCCGGAACATCCAGATAGGTGATGACCACCGCACTGGCCCGTGCCAAACCGCTGGCCATCAGTGCCTGCAGGCGGGACGCGTCGCCAAACACCACGGAGTCCCCAGCCGCAGCGGCCTGGCGTACCCGGTCGGGGTCGAGGTCCAGCGCCATGTATGGAATCCCCTCTTTTTCCAGAATACGTGCGAGGTTCTGTCCACAACGGCCATAGCCGCAAATGATGACGTGTCGGTTGGCATTGATGGATTTGCGCGCAATGGTGGTCATCTGCAACGACTGTTGCAACCACTCGCTGCTCACGACCTTCATCACGATACGGTTGCTGTACATCACGATGAAAGGTGTGGCGAGCATGGACAGCACCATGCTGGCCAGAATCGAATTCATCAGCGCAGGAGGCACCAGCGCGTTCTTCTGCGCCAATGTCAGCAGTACAAAACCGAATTCTCCGGCCTGTGCCAGGTACAAGCCGGTGCGCAATGCAGTTCCGGAACTTGCACCGAGCGCCTTTGAAAACAGCGCCACCAGCAATGCCTTGCACAGCGTGGGAACAACCAGTAGCAACAGGACCAGCGGCCAGTGGTCCATCACCTCTCGCCAGTCCAGCAGCATTCCGATACTGATGAAAAACAGGCCCAGCAGTACATCGTGGAAGGGCCGGATGTCGGTCTCCACCTGGTGCTTGTATTCCGTCTCCGAAATCAGCATGCCAGCGATGAACGCGCCCAGCGCAAGGCTCAATCCCGCGAGCTCCGTAAGCCACGCCAGCCCCAGCGTGATAAACAGCAGGTTCAGGACAAACAACTCCTCGCTTTTGCGGCGCGCGACGATGGTCAACCAGCGCCGCATCACCGCCTGCCCACCCACCAGCAGCACCGTGATCAATGCCGCAGCCTTGACGGCGGCGAGCATCAATGCCTGTCCCATGTTGTCCCCGGTGGACCCCAGTGCCGGAATCAGCACCAAGAGGGGTACCACGGCCAGATCCTGGAACAACAGCACGCCCATGACACGCTTTCCGTGCTCGGATTCCATCTCGAGGCGTTCCACCATCAGCTTGACCAAAATGGCGGTGCTACTCATGGCCAGTGCGCTCGAGATCGCCAGTGCCGTTTGCCACGACATGCTCCAGAGTTGCGGGGCCGCCGCCGTAATGCCAATCACGACCAAAGTCGCTACCAGCATGGTCGCTGTCACCTGAAGCAGTCCCAGCCCGAACACATGCTGGCGCATGGCGCGCAACTTCGGCAAATTGAATTCCAGGCCAATGACGAACATCAGGAACACCACGCCGTACTCACCCAGATGCTGCACGCTGGCGGCGTCCTTGGACAAAGCCAGCGCATTGGGGCCAATCACCACACCCACCGCGAGGTACCCCAGCATCGGCGGCAATTTGAAGGAACGGCACACCACTACGCCGAGCACCGCGGCGAGCAGATAAAGAAGGGTGATTTCGAGCGCGCTCATGCCTGCATACTAGCAAGAGCTGAGACGATCTATAAAATGCCGCCATGCGAGCATCTGTATCTACCTCCGCCGACTTGCCTTCACAGCGGGCTATCGCGCTGGCGCAGGAAACACTGGATATCGAGGCCGCTGCGATTCTGGGGCTGAAAGACCGCATTGGTCAGGCGTTTGCCGATACCGTGCAGCGTGTGCTCGCGTTGCAGGGGCGGGTGGTGGTGATGGGCATGGGCAAGAGCGGGCATGTGGGCCGCAAGATTGCTGCCACACTGGCGTCCACGGGCACGCCTGCCTTCTTTGTGCATCCTGGAGAAGCCAGCCATGGCGACCTCGGCATGGTGACGCCGGTGGACCTGGTATTGGCGATTTCCAACAGCGGCGAGTCTGAGGAAATGGCGGCCATTCTGCCACTCATCAAACGGCTGGGGACAGCGCTGGTGGTGATGACGGGTAACCCGAACTCGACCATGGCACAGCACGCCGACTTGTGGCTTGACACCGCCGTGGATAAGGAAGCGTGCCCACTGAATCTTGCGCCTACCGCCAGCACCACGGCGCAACTGGCTCTTGGCGATGCGCTTGCCGTGGCCTTGTTGGATGCCAGGGGGTTTCGAGCGGAGGACTTTGCCCGTTCCCACCCGGGCGGAGCTCTGGGTCGCAAATTGCTCACTCACGTAAGCGATGTGATGCGCAGTGGCGAGGCAGTCCCCCGTGTCCGTGCCCAGGCGAGCTTCAGCGATCTGATGCGCGAAATGAGTGCCAAGGGCCTGGGTGCCACCGCGGTGGTCAACGACGACGGCCTGGTATTGGGCATCTTTACCGATGGCGACTTGCGCCGGCTGGTGGAACAGGGTGCCGACTTGCGCTCCAAGACCGCCCAGGAGGTGATGCACCCCGGTCCCTGCACCGTGGATCAGCACGCGCTGGCGGTGGATGCTGCGGACCTGATGGAACGCAAGCGCATCACCAGCGTATTGGTGGTGGACGAGGCCAACCACCTGTGTGGTGCGGTCAACAGCAACGACCTGATGCGGGCCAAGGTCATATGAGTACTCCAGCCCAGACAGCAGCCCTGCCGGTTCTGTCGTTTGCAACCGAGTTGCTGCTACGTGCGCAACCCGTCAAAGTGGTGTTCTTCGATGTCGATGGGGTGCTGACCGATGGCGGACTGTTTTTTTCCGAGACCGGGGAATCCTTGAAGCAATTCAGCACGCTGGACGGCCACGGCCTCAAGATGCTGCAACAGGCAGGCATCACGCCGGTGGTCATTACGGGGCGCGATTCCAAACCTCTGCGATTGCGTTTGCGGGCCCTAGGGATTACGCATGCCCACTTTGGCTGCGAAGACAAGCGACCGGTCGCGCAGCAGACGCTGGTTACGCTGGGGCTGGACTGGAGCCAGGCAGCTGCCATGGGCGATGACTGGCCTGATCTGCCGGTGATGCAAGCCAGCGCCTTCGCGTGTGCCCCCCGCAATGCCCACGCCGAAGTGCTGGCTGCGGCCCACTTTGTGACGCAGACTGCTGGTGGTCACGGCGCCGCCCGCGAGCTATGTGATCTGCTGCTGATGGCAAGCGGGCACTACCGGCGTTTGCTGGAAAGATACACCCAGCCATGAACCTGGTTCGAGAGCTCTGGGATCGGTTCCTGCTATACCTGCCGCTGACCGTAATGGGAGTGCTGGCATTGGGGACTTACTGGCTGTTGCACACGACGCCCGTCACCAGCAGTCCGGTTGCGCCTGGCGCCTTGCGCCATGAGCCTGATTACTTCATGCGCGGGTTTTCTCTGCGCACTTTCGATGCGAGTGGCCGCATGCGCACCGAAGTCACGGGCGACGAGGCGCGCCACTACCCGGACACGCGCTGGCTGGAGATCGACGGTATTCGCCTGCGCTCGTTCGACGAGCAGGGGCGCCTGACAACCGCCAGTGCTCGCAAGGGCTTGACCAACGAGAACACCACCGAAGTGCAACTAATGGGTAACGCCGTCATCGTGCGTGAAGCAACCGCTGGGCCGAAGGCGCAGACCACACCACGGATGGAGTATCGGGGCGAGTTTTTGCACGCGTTCACCAAGAGCGAAAAGATTCGCTCGCACAAGCCCGTTGAGCTGATTCGAGGACGCGACCGCTTCAGTGCCGACGCCATGGAATTCGACAACGTGGAGCAGGTGCTGCAGTTGAATGGCCGGGTGCGGGGCACCCTGGTGCCGGGCACTCCGTAGCGGCAGGGCCCCGTCATGACGCAACTGGTCTTCATCACCGGCGCTTCCAGTGGTTTGGGGCAGGCCCTGGCGTGGCGTTACTACCAGGCCGGCTACGATCTGGCGCTCGCGGGGCGCCGGATTTCGGAGATCGAATCCTGGGTTAACGCCCGTGGGATAAGCGTAGAGCGCTTTCAAATTTATAGCGCGGATGTGTCGCAAGTCGACAGTATCGTGGCGGCTGGAATGGACTGCTTGCAGCGCCAGGGTGTTCCGGACGTTGTGATCGCGTGTGCAGGTTTCAGCACCGGAATGGATACATCCTTCCGTGAGGACATCGATGTGATGGCGCGCACATTCGCCACCAACAACGTGGGAATGGCCGCCACCTTCCATTGCTTTGTGCAACCGATGGCAGAGCGTGGCTCGGGCACACTGGTCGGTATTGCCAGTGCGCACGGCATCCGGGGCATGCCAGGGCATGGCGCCTACTGCGCCAGCAAGGCGGCTGTCATCAGCTATTGCGAGTCGTTGCGCGGTGAGTTGCGCTCCAGTGGCGTCAAGGTGGTCACACTCAGCCCTGGCTACATCAAGACGCCCTTGACCGAGAAGAACTCGTATTCGATGCCGTTTCTGATGGCAGCCGAAGACTTTGCCGAGTGCGCGTTTCGCGCAATCCAGACCGGGTGCAGCTACCGGGTCATTCCGTGGCAGATGGGCGTGGTCGCGAAACTCCTGCGCGTGCTCCCCAACGCCCTCTTCGACAGAATTTTTGCGGGACGACCGCGCAAGCCACGATCACCCGGCCACATGTGAGCGCCTCCTGTGGCAACAAAAAAGGGCCCGAAGGCCCTTTTTGTCTGGAAATTCAATTCCGGGTTGCTGCTTAGTAGCTGCTACGGCCACCGCCGTAACCACCGCCGCCGCCGCCACCGCTACGACTGCCGCCACCGCCGTAACCACCGCCGCCGCCGCCAGCGCCACCACCGTAGCCGCCACCGCCGCCGCCACTACGGCCACCGCCACCGCCACCGAAGCCACCACCACCCGTGCGGGGGGGGCGTGCTTCCATCGGACGGGCTTCGTTAACCACCAGACCGCGGCCACCGAATTGTTGACCATTCATGCCGTTGATGGCAGCTTGTGCCTCAGCGTCACTGCCCATTTCCACAAAGCCGAAGCCTTTGGAGCGGCCGGTGTCACGTTCCATCATGACCTTGGCGCTGGTAACGGAACCGTGTGCCGCAAAAGCTTGTTGCAGATCTTCATCACGGAAAGAATAAGGCAGGTTGCCTACGTAAAGTTTGTTGCCCATGAAGGACTCCTCAAAATAACTCTCAAAACGCGATGGAGTCCAAACCCGCAATCAACAAACCAATGAAGACTAAAGCAGACGCGAAACTGGCAGATCACCGCAAACCCGTACACCGATTTCACGGCAATACTGATTCATTATGCGATAGTTTTTCTGGGTTTGCTAATTTTTCTTTCAATTTTGCCTGGCTTTCGGCCAATTCGTCCTACTCTGTGTAGTTTCGCCACTGTTGCAAACTGTTGCGCAAACTCAACATTTGGCGTTCAAAGCGGGGGCATGTGTCACAAATAGCCATGTGCATGCGCAGAGCAAACCGATCCGCCAGCCCCAGGGCACGGTCTTCTCTGGCCACCAACAGGGCGGCCACTTCGCGACAGGTACGCATCAAGGGTGCCATCACATGCTCACTTTCCCAAACCAGTTCAATTCCATGCACTCCCGTAACCGACGTCGGGCGCGGTGCAGTTGCACGT
>CAJBVC010000728.1 GCA_903958915.1 uncultured beta proteobacterium | reverse complement strand
TGGTGACTCCACAACAGCAACTCGAGTTGCGGTGTGGGTCGCTGCAGCAGGGAGGTAGTCATACCAATGGGCCTATCTTTGTATGGTTCCCTTGGTTATCGGCAGGTTTTCAGGAAACTGGAGCACCACCCAACAACCCACTCATTCGGAGTTCGGCATCCACCCCAATCCGTGGGCGTGCAGGCTTTGCACGTACAGACGGTCTTTGGTTTCGGTCACGGCGGTTGTCTCGGGGTAAGCCCCGGTCGGGTCCTGCAGATCCGCCACTACCTTGCCATCCTCGGTAAAGGCAATGACATGCCCATAAGACTGGGGCACCGGCCACATTGATCGCGGGAGGCGTAGCGACAGGCTGCGCAGCCAGGGTTTGTTGGCCATGGCATCGGCCGCAGGATTGCGCGGTTTGGCAAATCCGAGCCAGATTCGCCCGTTCAGTCCTCGCATCAGGTTGTCGGGATATCCGGGCAGATTGTCCAGGAGAACACTGGATAGGTGGTTGGGCTGCGATACATCCAACCCTTGAGCCGCCACAGCAATCTTCCACAGGCGGAACTTGCCGGTCTCATTCACAAAGAGAATCTGCTCATCCTGGCTGAGCGCCACCCCATTGGCGAAACTCAAGCCCTTGGCGACAACACGGGTGGCACGTGTGGCTGGGTCGTATTCCAGAATCCGGCCGGTCGATGCGCCCTCCATGATGTCAAACACGCTGGCCTCAAACGTACCGCCCCAGTCCTTGGGAGCAAACCGGGTGGAAGCATCGCTGAAATACATTTTTCCGTTTTTGGCAACGACCACCGCATCGGCATAGCGGATCGGGTCGCCATCCACCTTATCGGTGAGAACCACAACCTTTCGATCGGGAGCAATGGCAAGCAAGCCCCGCACGGCATCGGCGGCAATCAAATTGCCTTGGGCATCAAAGTCAAAGCCCAGTACGCGTCCGCCGGTTTTGGCGAACACTTCCTGCGCGCTCCCATCGGGTGCCATGCGCAGAATATTGCCGCTGGCCACCGTGGTGTAGAGCTTGCCGTCGGGGCCAATCATGATGTGCTCTGGCCCCACTTCGTCGCGCAGATCAATCATCTTCAGGTTGGCCAGCCGGGTGTTGGCAGCGTGCAGACCGGCATAGCCGGATGCGGGCGGCAAAGTATAGGCAACCGGGCTGATCGGTACTGGCCATAGCAGCAGATAGGCGACCACGGCCGAAAGCGCGAGCAGCGCAAATCCAAAAAGTCTCTTCATTGACAAATACCTTGGGTGATGGTCGGTGGATCAGGAGGCCAGCGCAGTGTGGCAACGAAGGCGGTGACGGTCTCAGGCCAGAAGAGCCTGCGCAAATTCGCGTGCGTTAAAAGTCTCCAATTCTTCGAGCTTTTCGCCCACACCGATGAAATACACCGGAATGGGTCGCTCGCGCGCAATGGCTGCCAGCACCCCGCCTTTGGCCGTGCCATCGAGCTTGGTGACGATCAGCCCGGTAAGTCCCAGTGTGTCATCAAATGCCTTCACCTGGGCCACCGCGTTTTGACCGGTGTTGCCGTCGATCACCAGCAGGATTTCATGTGGTCCCGTGGCATCTGCTTTTTGCACCACGCGATTGATCTTCTTCAATTCTTCCATCAGGTGCAGCTGCGTAGGCAACCGCCCGGCGGTATCGATCAGCACCACGCCTTTGCCACGCGCCCGACCGGCATTGACCGCAT
>CAJBVC010000727.1 GCA_903958915.1 uncultured beta proteobacterium | reverse complement strand
TTCGCTGAGCAACGGCACGAGTGCATAGCGGCTGGCGTGGTGCCGGGACACCGCCTCGATTTCGCGCAACTCGTTGCGCGCGCGTTGCTTGAGCAAGGGCGCGCTGACCGTGGCTGCTGCCACGCTGTTGTTGATGACCCAAGCCCAGGGCTCAATGCCGGCGCGGCGCAAATCACTTTGCAAGTTGGCGGCTTCCAGCACGGGCGTGGTCTCTGCCAACGTCACGATGAGCACCTTGGTTTGCTTGGGGTCCTGCAACTGCATCATGGGTGTGGTGAAGTGGGCATTGGCGCCCATCTGGCGTGCGATGTCACGGTGGTAGGCGCCGGTGGCGTCCAGCAGCAACAGGGTGTGCCCGGTGGGGGCTGTGTCCATCACGACAAACTTCCTGCCCGCCTCGCGGATGACACGCGAGAAGGCCTGGAACACCGCGATTTCTTCGGTGCAGGGGGAGCGCAGATCCTCTTCCAGCACGGCGCGCCCTGCGGCATCGAGCTTGGCGCCTTTGCTGGCCAGCACCTGGGCACGGTACTTTTCAGTCACCTCGTGCGGGTCGATGCGGCTCACGGTGAGGTGGTCCAGCGTCCCGTGCAGCGTTTCCATCAAATGGGCTGCGGGGTCCGAGGTGGTCAGGTGCACCTCCAGGCCGCGTGTGGCAAGTTCCACCGCCACGGCAGCTGCCAGCGTGGTTTTGCCGACACCGCCCTTGCCCATCAACATGACCAGCCCGTGGCCGTCTAGTGCGATGGTGTCGACCAGCGAGGCCAGGCTGGAGGCGGCGACTTGGGGTGCCTGCACCAATGCGTTGGCCTCTGCTGGCGCAGGAGTGTCGGCATCCACCAGCAACTGCTGCAACGCCGCCAACCCGACCAGGTTAAATGCCTTCAGTGCGATCTGGTCGGTGGGCAAAGCGCGCAACGATTCCGGCAAGTGTGCCAACACAGAATGTTCCCGCGCAACAATGGCCTCAGCCAACGGGTCGTTCGCCGTCTCGGCGGCGGGGAAGACGCCATTGATCACCAGGTACTGTCGGGTGAGGCCAATGCCAGCCAGCTCGCCTTGCGTGCGGGCTGCTTCATTTAAGGTAGCAGCCTGCGCACGTGCCACAAGCACCAATCGCGTCTTATGTGGGTCGGCCAGGGCATCTACTGCGGCTTTGTATTGGGTGCGCTGCTTTTCCAGCCCGGCCAGCGGCCCCAGGCACGACGCGTCGCCCTTGCCCTCTTCCAGAAAGCCGCTCCAGGCACCGGGCAACTGCAGCATGCGGATGGTGTGTCCAGTGGGTGCCGTGTCAAACACAATATGGTCAAAACCGTGCGTCAACGCGCTGTCGGTCAGCAACCCGGTGAATTCGTCGAACGCAGCAATTTCGGTGGTGCAGGCACCCGAGAGCTGCTCTTCGATGCCCTTGACCACCGCCGCTGGCAGCACACCGCGCACCGGGCCCACAATGCGGTCGCGGTAGGCTTGTGCGGCAGCCTGGGGGTCGATTTCCAGCGCGCTTAAATTGGGCACATCGGGCACCACAGTGATCTGGTTGCCAATGCGAATGCCAAACACCTGGCCGACATTGCTGGCTGGGTCGGTGCTGACCAGCAGCACCTGCTTGCCCTGGGCGGCTAGTGCAATCGCCGTGGCACAGGCGATGGAAGTCTTGCCGACTCCGCCCTTGCCGGTAAAGAACAGAAAACGCGGTGGCTGCTCAAGAAACTGCATCAGCAGCACTTCGCGCCGCTGCAGCAGGCGCTGCGTGCGGCAGGCACGGCCTGTGGCTCGGGTGTTGGCGCAGCAATCCAGCGTGCCAGGTCGTCCCGGCTGGGGTAGCGGCCTGCGAAGGCCACTTCACCGTCGACCAGGGTAATGGGCAAGGCAGATTCGCCCGATCGCTCCAGCAGACCTTTGACAGCTGCATTCTCGGCAAAGGCCATGGGCTGCTGGGCCAGGTTGAAGCGCTCAATGACTGCGCCGTTCTGTTTGGCCCAGTCCACATCAGCCGAGAAGTCGACCAACTTCTGGTCCACGTCGGTTCCGCAAACGCCACTGCTGCAGCACAGGGCAGGGTCAAACACTTGTACTTTTTTCATGGTTGATTTCCTTTGGGATTAAGTTCAGAGTTTGGCGTGCCGCGCGCCATTCATGTGTTCGCCAATGCACGGACGCTGGTTTGCAATAGAGCGCTCTCCACCTTTTCTTGCGGTAGCGCGCACAACAATTCCAGGCGGCGCTTGATGGCATGCAAGGTCTTGCGAAAAGCTTCCATCTTTTCTGCATCGGTGCCGTTGCCTTCAGAGGGGTCCGGGTAGCCCCAGTGTGCGGTGGCGGGGTGTCCGGGCCAGACCGGGCAAATTTCACCGGCTGCGTTGTCGCACACGGTGATGATGAGATCCATGTGGGGTGCGTCGGGCGTGGCGAACTCGCTCCAGCTCTTACTGCGCAGTCCGGCAATCGAATAACCGCTCTTTTGCAGTACCTCAAGCCCCAGAGGATTGGGTTTCTGGTTTTCCCGCGGACTGCTGCCCGCCGAATACGCATTGAAGCGTCCTGCGCCCAAGTCGTTGAGCACCGCTTCTGCCAGGATGCTGCGCGCGGAGTTGTGGGTACAAAGAAACAGGACGTTGAGTGGGTTTGGACTGGTTGACATGAAGTTTCCTTATGGGCATTTGCATTGGGTTGCGGCTTCTGTCAGGCAGGGTTCGCCCTGGCAGCAGTTTTGGGTGAGGTAAGCGAGCACCGCATTCATGCGGTCAAACTGGGCGCGGTAGATCAGGTTGCGCCCTATGCGCTCCTGAGTCACCAGGTCGGCGTGGACCAGTTCCTTGAGGTGAAAAGACAGTGTGTTGGGCGCCACACCCAGGCTCTCAGCCATGGATCCGGGGGTCAGACCGGCCTGGCCCGCCACCACGAGGGATCGGAAGATTTCCAGTCTGGACGTCTGCGCCAGGGCGGCCAGGGCTTTAACAACGGTTATTGATTCCATATTTCAATGATACTTGAAATATTAGATGAAT
>CAJBVC010000726.1 GCA_903958915.1 uncultured beta proteobacterium | reverse complement strand
AGTCGAAATTTTGCGCAAAGCCCTCGCCCCCGAGAGCGACCCGCATAAGGTGCGTGGCATGTACATCATGGGCGAGAACCCGGCCATGAGCGACCCGGATCTCAACCATGCACGCCACGCGCTGGCCAGTCTGGAGCATCTGGTGGTGCAGGACATCTTCATGACCGAAACGGCCTGGCTGGCCGACGTGGTGCTGCCCGCCACCGCGTGGCCGGAGAAAACCGGCACTGTCAGCAATACCGATCGCATGCTGCAACTCGGCCTGCAGGCCATCGACCCACCGGGTGATGCCAAACCAGACCTCTGGATCATTCAGGAGCTTGCAACGCGGTTGGATCTGCCTTGGAACTATGAAGGTGACCATTCGGGCGTTGCTGCGGTTTTCGAAGAAATGCGTCAGGCCATGCACGGGGCCATTGCCGGCATCTCCTGGGAGCGGCTACAGCGCGAGGGCAGCGTCACCTACCCCTGCCTCAGCGCAGAGGATCCTGGCACGCCCACATTGTTTGGTGAACGCTTTGCCACCGACGATGGTCGGGTGCATCTTGTTCCCGCAGACAGCATCCCCGCCGCCGAGCGCCCGGATGCAGACTATCCGTTTGTGCTGATCACGGGTCGGCAACTGGAGCATTGGCACACCGGCAGCATGACGCGTCGGGCCGCGGTGCTGGATGCACTGGAGCCCAGCGCGACCGCGTCGCTGTGCAGTGCGGACCTCACGGCGCTGGGGTTGGCGCCGGGGGAGGTGGTGACGGTGCGGTCACGCCGCGGGCAGGTGGTGTTGCAGGTCCGGGTGGATGAAGGTACGCCACAGGGGGCGGTGTTCATCCCCTTTGCGTTCCATGAGGCCGCCGCCAACCTGCTGACCCATGCTGCGCTGGACCCCATTGGCAAGATTCCCGAGTTCAAGTATTGCGCGGTGGCCATCACGCGTGGCGGTGCCTTAAGCATTGCGCCGGGCTACCACAACGCCGACTCCTTGGCTTGAAACGTTGCTTTGCCATTTGCGCTAAGGTAGGGGCATGACTATTTCCTTCTGGCGCCTGGGTTGGCGCACTTTATTGCGCGATCTGCGCTCTGGTGATTTGCGCTTGTTGATGGTGGCTGTCACCCTGGCGGTGGCTGCTCTGACCGCGGTCAGCTTCTTTGCCGACCGGCTCAAGGGTGGCTTGCAGCGCGACGCCCGGCAATTGCTGGGTGGCGATGCGGTGATTTCCAGCGACAACCCCACGCCCGCGATCTTTGTAGAGAAAGCCCGCGCCCTGGGCTTGAACACAGTGGGGATCCTCTCATTTCCGACTATGGCGCGTGCCAGCGATGCACAAGGTGGCGCTGCCAAACTGGTGGGGCTCAAGGTGGTGGAGCCGGGTTACCCGTTGCGAGGGTCGTTGCGAGTTACCACCGTGCCCAACGCGCCGGATGCCGCCACGCGGGCCATTCCCGCTCCGGGCCAGGCCTGGGTGGATGCTCCACTGCTGGAATCGCTGGCATTGAGTGTGGGAGATGTGCTGCTGCTGGGCGACACGCAACTACGCATTGCAGTCGTGATTACGATCGAGCCGGATCGGGGTGCGGGCTTCATGAATTTTGCGCCGCGCGTCATGATCAATACGGTGGATGTGGCGGCCACCAGGCTGATCCAGCCCGCCAGTCGCATCACCTACCGCACGGCGGTGGCCGGTGACGATGCTGCGGTGAAAGCTTTTGCGGCCTGGGCGGATGCCCAGGTGAAGCCCGGTTCCGCAGCCGCGGGCAATGCAGCGGCAGCACGCGGCGTGCGGGTCGAGTCGCTGCAGGGCGGGCGTCCTGAGATGAGCCAGACGCTGGACCGTGCCGAGAAGTTTCTCAGCCTGATTGCGCTGCTGGCCGCTTTGTTGAGCGCAGTGGCAGTGGCGTTGGCGGCGCGTGCATTTGCAGCCAGCCACCTGGACGATTGCGCCATGTTACGCGTGCTGGGCTTGTCGCAGCGCACCATTGCCAGTGCCTACACCTTTGAGTTTGCGCTGGTGGGCCTGTTCGCCAGCCTGGCGGGCGCTCTGGTGGGCTATGGCGTACAGAGCCTTTTCGTGATGATGCTCAGGGGTCTGGTAGATGCATCGCTGCCTGCTGCCACGGTCTGGCCGTTGCTGCTGGGGCTGGGCATGGGGTCGACCTTGCTGCTGGCATTTGGGCTGCCACCGGTGTTGCAGCTCGCACAAGTGCCGCCGCTGCGGGTCATTCGCCGCGAGGTGGGCAATCTGAAACCGGCCTCCATCGGAGTTTTGGCCGTCGGGGTAGCCGGCTTTGCGGCGCTGTTGCTGGCCGCCAGCAGCGACCTGACGCTGGGGCTGATTGCCGTGGGTGGCTTTGCCGGCGCGGTGCTGCTGTTTGCCGTGTTGAGCTGGCTGGCGGTGCGATTCCTGCGGCTGGCGGTCAACGAAGCCACGGCACCGCGCTGGCTGGTGTTGGCCACGCGGCAGATGTCGGCCCGGCCGGCCTATACCGTGGTGCAGGTGAGTTCGCTGGCAGTCGGGCTGCTCGCGTTGGTGCTGCTGGTGCTGCTGCGCACCGATCTGATCAACAGCTGGCGACAGGCCACGCCACCCGACGCCCCGAACCGCTTTGTGATCAACATCATGCCCGACCAGGCACAGGCATTTCGGCAGCGGTTAACCGACGCTGGCGTGGCCAAGTTCGACTGGTACCCCATGATTCGCGGCCGGCTGGTGGCCATCAATGGCCGTGCCACGTCGCCCGACGACTTTACCGATGACCGGGCCAAACGCCTGGTGGACCGGGAGTTCAACGTGTCGTACAGCACCGAACTGCCGCAACGCAATGAGGTGGTGGCGGGGCGCTGGCAGGCGCAGGAAGCCAACGCCATCAGCATGGAGGAGGGCATTGCCAAGACGCTGAATCTGAAGCTCGGTGACAGCGTGCGGTTTGATATCGGTGGTATGCAGTCCGAGGCAAAGATTACTTCCTTGCGCAAAGTGGACTGGGGCTCGATGCGCGCCAACTTCTTTGTGATGTACCCGGTGGGTGAACTGGTCGACTTGCCCATGACCTTCATGAGTGCCTACAAGGCGCCTGCCACGCCCGGCTTTGACAATGCGCTGGTGCGACAGTTTCCCAATGTCACCAATGTCGATATGACGTCCACCATCGCGCAGGTGCAGCGGGTGCTGGACCAGGTGATCGGAGCGGTGGAGTTTCTGTTTGTCTTCACCCTGGCGGCCGGCCTGGTGGTGCTGTTTGCGGCAGTGACTGCCACCCGCGAGGAGCGCGCGCGCGAGTTTGCCATCATGCGGGCTGTGGGTGCCCGTGGCAGTCTGTTGCGCCAGGTGCAGCGCGCAGAGTTGGCCGGTGTGGGATTGTTGGCCGGGTTTCTGGCGTCTATGGTGGCAGCCCTGGTGGGGTGGGCGCTGGCGCGCTATGTGTTTGAGTTCGAGTGGACGGTGTCGCTGTGGGTGCCCCTCGTGGGCGCTGTCGCCGGGGCTGTGCTGGCACTGGCGGCCGGGTGGTGGGGCCTGCGCGATGTGTTGCGTCGCCCCGTAGTCGAAACGCTGCGGCGCGCTGCTTCCTGATTCCGTTTCGAAATCATCCCTGTCGTTGTTACTTCGCCTTGTCGTGCCAGAGCACTGCCTGCGGCTTCGCGCCTAGACAGAAATGATTTGGAAACGGAATGAGAACTTTCTGGCCTTAGTGGCCTCGCATGGGCTGCAGCAGCACCATCAGGGCTCCGGCGCCGCCCTGCGCCGGCGTGGCCTGCACATAGGCCAGTATCTCGGACTTTTGCACCAGCCAGCGTTGTACCTTGCCCTTGAGCACCGGCGTTTTGCCGGGCGAGCCCAGACCCTTGCCATGCACCACCCGCACGCAGCGAATGCCCTGTTGGTGGGCGGTGCGGATGAACCGCACCAACGCTTCGCGCGCCTCGTCGGTGCGCAGGCCGTGCAGGTCGATCTGGCGCTGCACCGCCCATTCCCCCCGGCGCAGCTTGGTGGTGACATCCACCCCGATCCCAGGACGTCGAAAACTGAGGTGGTCGTCGGTGTCGAGCATGCGGTCGATATCAACCACGTCGCTGATCGCTTCCTGCAAGGCCGCCGCGTCGTCGCGTGCCTGCTGCTTCGCAACCGGCGCCGGTGGCGCGGGCCGCAGATGCGCCCGGTGCTCGTGCACCAAGGGTTGCACCATGCCTACTGCGGTCCGAAACAGGTTGTGCTGCACCCGACGCGCCTTCTCCGCCTGTAGCCGGCGCTGGGCGGCAAGCGTCTGTGCCAGTGCGCGCGCGGCGAGTTCATTCTTCACCTCCTTGAGCCCCGCCAGTGAGGTGATGCGCACCGGTTTGCCGGTCATACCAGCCCCTTCTCGGCCATGGAAAGGGCCTGCCCGGGCGCCACGATGATGTGGTCCAGCACCCGCACGTCCACCAGCGCCAGGGCGCTCTTGAGCGTTTGCGTCAACATTTCGTCAGCCCGGCTGGGCTGCACGGTGCCACTGGGATGGTTGTGGGCCAGCACCACGGCCGCGGCCGCATGGTGCAGGGCGCGCACCACCACTTCGCGTGGATACACGCTGGTTTGCGTCAACGTCCCCTGAAACAATTCTTCCATCGCCAGCAGGCGGTTTTGGCTGTCCAGGAACAGCACCGCAAATACCTCATGCTGCTTGTTCGCCAGATGGAGTTGCATGTAATGCTTCACCGCGTTGGGGTCGGCAAGCACCTCGCGCTCCTGCAGCTTCTGCGCCATGGCACGGCGCGCCAGCTCCAGCACAGCGACAATCTCGGCGCGTTTGGCCGGGCCCAGGCCCTTGACGCGCTTGAGGTCATCCGCTGTGGCACCCAAAAGCCCGGCTATACCTCCAAAACCGCCCTGGCGCTCGTCGTTATTGCGCGAGGCGCTATCATTTTTGAGTTGAAGTAATTCTTCCGCCATTTGCAGCACCCCCTTGCCTTGAATGCCGGTACGCAGCAATATCGCGAGCAACTCGATATCACTGAGCGCACCGGGGCCGCGGGAGAGTAGCTTCTCGCGCGGGCGTGCCTCGGCGGGGATGTCTTTGATGGGCATGGGAATGAGGTCGGGCAGAGACAGGTTTTTGGCTTTGGAATCGAGGTCAGTTTATCGGGACTTTGATGAGTTCAACAATTCCCCTGGGACTCTTGCTCACTGACGACAGAATTTGGCAAAACTCAGCGTCTACCCGTGGATTCAAAGCGCGGCTTGTATTGGTATTCCGGATCGGCTCCAAAGCTGCGTTTATTGCCGTCAAGGTCGTCGGTCTGATTTCCGGTTAGCAGTCGTTGGCAGGCGATTCTTCAGGTTACACAGCAATTTCGATGT
>CAJBVC010000725.1 GCA_903958915.1 uncultured beta proteobacterium | reverse complement strand
TTTCATCCGGGTGCACTGCGCTTTTACAAAGAAGCGGGCGCACTGCAATAGCATGAAATTCCCGTTGCGCTTGACCCCGGTGCTGGTGGCAGTTCTTAGCGCCGTGTTGATGGTGGTTTACACCGGGTATCAGCTGGCACGCGAGCGCGCTGCCGTCATTCAACGCGCCGAACTGCAAACCCAGAATTTTTCCCGTGTGCTGGAGGAGCATGCGCGCCAGACGCTGCACCGCGTGGCCGCAAGCCTGCTCCAGGCGGATCAAGGTCTAGCGCCGCAGCGCCGCGCGGGCAAGCTCGATGTGGCGCGATCGCGCGCGCTATTGACCCAGTTGCTGCCGGCCGATCGGCTGATTCAGAATGTGCTGGTGCTGGACGGCAACGGCGCGCTGCTTTTGTCCACGCAGGGCGAGCAAAGCACGCCAAATGAATCAGGTGCAAACAGTGATTTCTTTGCACCCCATGTTCGCGGGGCCGACCGTGATTTGGTGTTTGGCGCCCCCGTGAAAGCCGCCGATGGCCAGTGGCTATTGCCCGTGAGCAAACGCCTGGGCAGTGCCGAGCGGGCATTGGAGGGGGTGCTGGTCGCCATGGTTCGGGCGGCGTATTTTCAGTCTTTTTATGACTCCATCGAGCGCGGTCCCGATGGCTTGGCGACGCTGTTTCTGTCGTCCGGGGCAGCCGTCGTCACCTCTCCTGCGGACGATTCTGTGATCGGCAGGAACTGGTCGCATGCTCCCATGTTTCGCACGCATTTACCAGCGTGGCCCACCGGTACCGTGCTCCAGATCGTGGTGAAAGATGGCATCGAGCGCATCTATAGCTATCGGGCATTGAACGACTACCCGGTGGTGGTGACCTATGGGTTGTCGATGGTGACCATTCTCAGCAGTTGGCAAGCCGGTGCCTGGCGCATCGGGCTGCTGTTGGCGACCGCGATGGCCTTGCTGGCCGGGGCGGCGTTGGTACTCAAGCGCCAGGAGGCTTTGCGCCAGGCCGCCACCACCGAATTGCGCAATAGCGAATTGCACCTGCGTTCGATTATTCAGGCCGAACCGGAATGCATTAAGACGGTGGACGCCCGAGGGGGTCTGCTCGATATGAACCCAGCGGGTCTGGCGATGGTTGAAGCAGAGACGTTGGAGCAGGTGAAGGGTCAGCCGGTGCTGAACCTGATCGCCCCGGAACACCGCAGCGCATTCCAGCAGATGCACCAGCGGGTGCTGGCGGGTGAGACGGCCGAACTGACGTTTGAGGTAGTGGGTCTGCGGGGTGGACGGCGCTGGCTTGAAACCCATGCGGTGCCCTTGCAACACCATGGGCAGACGGTGCACCTCGCCGTGACGCGCGACGTTACCGAACGCAAGCAATCCGAAGAAGCGCAGCGCATTGCCGCCACCGCCTTTGAGTCGCAGCAGGGCATGACCATCACCAACGCGCAACGCGTAATTTTGCAGGTCAACAAGGCATTCAGCGTGATTACGGGCTACAGCGCCGAGGAAGCCGTGGGACAAACCCCCCGCATTCTTTCCTCCGGACGCCACGACCGCGCCTACTACGAGGCCATGTCGCAAAGCCTCGACGCAACGGGCGCCTGGTCGGGTGAAATCTGGAACCGGCGCAAGAGCGGCGAGGTCTATCCCGAGTGGCTCAGCATCAGTGCCGTGAAAGACACGGCGGAGCGTGTCACCCACTACGTTGCGATCTTCAGCGACATCAGCGAGCGCGTCAGCGCCCAGGCGCAAATTGATACGCTGGCGTTTTATGACCCCCTGACCAGCCTGCCCAACCGCCGCCTGCTGCTCGACCGGCTCGACCAAGCCGTGCACGTCAGCACCCGCCACGACCGCAAGAGCGCCCTGCTGTTTGTCGACCTGGATAACTTCAAGACCCTCAACGACACGCTGGGGCATTTCCAGGGCGACCTCCTGCTGGTGCAGGTGGCCCAACGTCTGAAGACCTGCATTCGCGAAGGCGACACCCTGGCCCGGCTGGGCAGCGATGAGTTTGTGGTGATGCTCGAAGACTTGAGCGAAGACGCCATGGAAGCCGCCAAGCAGGCCGAGACCGTGGCCGGCAAGATACTCAGTGCCTTTGTGCCTGCATTTACGCTCGATCAGGGGGCCCGGCACAGCACGCCCAGCATTGGCATCACGCTATTTGGCGGCGAGGCACTGGAGAGCAACGACCAACCCCTCAAGCGCGCTGAACTGGCCATGTACCAGGCCAAAGCGGCGGGGCGCAATATGTTGCGCTTCTTTGATAGCCGGATGCAGGCCGAAGTGTCGGCCCGCGCTGTGCTGGAGGCCGACCTGCGTGAAGCTGTGCAACAACAGCAGTTCCTGTTGTACTACCAGCCACAAGTGGTCGGGGACGGGCGTATTACGGGCGTGGAAGCGCTGGTGCGCTGGCAGCACCCGGTGCGGGGCATGGTGTCACCGGTCGAATTCATTGCGCTGGCCGAGGAAACCGGCCTGATTCTGCCGCTCGGCGAGTGGGTATTGCACGCCGCCTGCACGCAATTGGCGGCCTGGGCAGCCGACCCGGCTTTTGCGCATTTGACGATGGCGGTGAATGTGAGTGCACGCCAGTTTCATGAACCGAATTTTGTCGAGCTGGTGCTGGGTACCCTGGCCCGCTCCCAGGAGCCGCATCGCCGGCTCAAGCTGGAGCTGACCGAAAGCATGCTGGT
>CAJBVC010000724.1 GCA_903958915.1 uncultured beta proteobacterium | reverse complement strand
CACGCCCGACTGGCAAACGATCGACCTGGTGCTAGACGCCGGACACCCACGCTTTGGCGAAGTATTCCGGCTGCGAAAGTTTGCGCCGGACTTTGCAGAGGTCGTTTCGGATACCCACAAGGAGCACGCAGAAGCCGAACTAGCGGGACAGTTTGTCTGGGTCCATTGCTGCAAACACATCGACGACCAGCACGGCGAACTGGTGGATGCATCAGGACGCAGCTACAGCCAGGCGTTCCAGACGGTGATGTTTTGCACCGAATTCACCTCATTTGATGATATTGCCGTGCAGTGCGACAACAACTTCGGCCGTGGCGAGTGGAGTGAGTACGAGTTGTATCTCGATGATGATCTTCCGACCCCGGTCGCCTCCTACGGTTAATCCCAACCGCGTCCTCCATGCTCATCACCGGGCTCAACGGCACGCTCGCCAAGCGGGTCAATCTCGAAGCTGTCAGGCGTGGATTCTCAGTTGATGGCTGGGACCGAAACCTGGCTCCCCCGGAGAACGCTGATGCGTGCCGTGCCCGGCTCGCCCAACTAAAGCCGTGCGCCATCATCCACCTGGCGATGGGGAGCGAGGCATGGGCGGCGCAATTGGCAGCATATGCCTTTCAAAATGCCATTCCCTTTGTCTTCACCAGTTCGGCAATGGTGTTCGACAATGTGCCTGACGGTCCCCATCGTGTCACGGATGAGCGCACTGCGCGCGATGACTACGGCCGCTACAAGATGCGCTGCGAAGACGCCATCCTTGCGGCCAACCCGCAGGCCATGGTTGTGCGCATCGGTTGGCAGATCGATCTGGAGGTGAAAGGCAACAACATGCTGTGCACCCTGGACGACTGGCAGGAGCGCCAAGGCTGCGTTGCGGCAAGTCGACTTTGGAAGCCGGCCTGCTCATTCATGGAAGATACAGCACAGGCGCTACTGAACCTGATCGAAGAACCCACGGGAGGGCTCCTGCATCTGGACAGCAATGCACAGGAGGGGCACAGCTTTGACAGCATAGTCGCAGCCTTGCGTGAAACAGGGGGCCGCAAGCATTGGCAGATACGCATTCACGACGACTATGCACATGACCAGCGCCTCGTGGGCGGCCCGGCACGACTTCCCGCACTTTCAGAGCGATTGGTGGGGCTTCGTTCAGACAACAATGCGCGGCACCGTACGGACACACAAGTCGCCTCCTGCCAGCATGCGTTGCCATGTCTCAAGCCTTCTCCCCCATTGAATCGGGACGGAAAGTCAGCGCCCCTGCAGCACTGAAACTCGTAATCCTGCCGATCATGATTGCCGTGGTGGTGGCACTCTTTCAGCTCGTGATTTTTCATGGGCTGGTGAGCGACATTGTGCGAACCGGTGAACTTCGGCAAAAGGCAACAGCCATGCACAAGAAGGAGGCCTGGAGTTGCAACTACCTGATCGGCAAAGCTACAGGCGAGACTTGTTTGTCGCCATCTACCAATCAACTCGCCAAGAACACACGGTGACTTTCTGGAAGGCGGGCGTTGTTGTGTACAAAGCGTTTCAATGCGTCGACTGGTCCCGACAGCCCACCAGTCGCTCCAGAGTACGCATGTTTCGCAGCGACTCTTCCAGGCCAAGCAGCGGCGCATGATGTCCCAGGATGGACTCGGTAAAGTCGGTGATCTCGGCTGCGTAGCGGTCCGATGCAGCAACCTCGATCAACTCAGTGCCCTTGCCCGTTACAAGCTGGAGTTGTCCTGCGTCGTCCAGAAAAGTGTCGGGGACCTGCAGCACCCCATGGGTGCCGACAATCTCGGTGTGCATACGGCCGAAGGCGTTGAATCCGCAATGCAGCGAAGCCAACAATCCATTGGGGTACCGCATGACGGCAGAAAGATTGACATCAACGCCGTTTGCTATATCGCACTCGACGGCTAGCGAAACTGGTTCTTCCTCGGTGATCATGCCGATCCAATTGAGCGGGTAGCAACCAACGTCGTAGAGGGCGCCACCTCCGAGTGCTGCGTTTTCCTTGATAGTGTTCACACGATCGAGAAAAAACCGGAAAGTCGAGTTGATGCTGCGAATCTCTCCTAGAACGCCACTGTCCAGCACCGCGCGTACTTTTCTTGTCCGATCGGTGTAGCGGTACATGAAGGCTTCCATCAACAGGACCCCGCACTCCCGAGCAACGCTTGCCATTTCTTGTGCTTCGCGTGCGTTAATGGCCAGTGGTTTCTCGCACAGCACATGTTTGCCCTTGCGCATGGCCTTGATCGCCCATTCGCAATGCATGGAGTTAGGCAACGGCAGGTAGATGGCGTCCACCAGAGGATCATCAATGAGTGCTTGGTAAGAGGAGTGCGCCTCGAAGGCGCCAAACAGGCCATGAAATTCGCTGAGCTTGGCCTGGT
>CAJBVC010000723.1 GCA_903958915.1 uncultured beta proteobacterium | reverse complement strand
GCCAACACAGTGGTTGAAATGGGGGGATTGCAGAAGGCGCGTAGCCAGGACTCAGGAAATTGCATAAAAAATCTCTACCAAATAAGTACCATGCACCACCAGCGATGCCTTGCGCCAGGAACACCGTGGAACCGGCTTAGCCGGGCCACTGGTGTTGTCCCCCTCCGGGGAAGCCGCGCAGCGGCTCAGGGGGGCTTTCATGATCCAAACTGCGACAGAAAGCGAATGTCGCCGTCGAAGAACAGGCGCAAATCGTTCACACCGTAACGCAACATGGCCAAGCGGTCGATGCCGGAACCAAAGGCAAAACCAATATAGCGTTCGGGGTCAAGGCCCATATTGCGGATGACTTGCGGGTGCACCTGACCCGAGCCAGACACCTCCAGCCAGCGTCCTTTGAGCGGGCCGGTCTCAAACATGATGTCGATCTCGGCACTGGGTTCGGTAAACGGAAAATAGCTCGGACGAAACCGAAGTTTCAATGCGTCCGTCTCGAAGAAAGTGGTGATGAAGTTCAGGTAGACCGACTTCAAATCCTTGAAACTGATGTTCTCACCAACCCAGAGACCCTCGACCTGGTGAAACATGGGAGAGTGCGTGGCGTCGCTGTCGACGCGATAGGTGCGCCCGGGAGCGATGACGCGGATCTCGGGCATGGCGCCGCTAAAAAGCTGCTCGGCGTTGGTCGACCCAGCCGCTGCCAGTGCACGGTACTTCTTGACGTGCTGCACCGCATAGCGGATCTGCATCGGGCTGGTATGGGTGCGCAACAAATTCGGTGCCGTGGCAGAGCCACCTTCCACGTAGAAGGTGTCGTGCATCGAACGTGCGGGATGGTCTTCTGGCGTGTTGAGCGCCGTGAAGTTGAACCAGTCTGCCTCAATCTCAGGCCCTTGGGCCACATCAAATCCCATCGAGCCGAAAATGGCTTCTATGCGCTCTTGCGCCAAAGACACCGGGTGCAAACTACCCTGCCCATGCTTACGCCCAGGGAAGGTGACATCCAGCGCCTCGGCCTGCAGTTGCGCCGCCAGCTCGGCATCCGCCAATGCCTGGCGGGCGGCATTCAGGGCAGCTTCAATGGCCTGCTTGGCGAGGTTGATGGCCGCGCCACGGGTCTTCTTTTCATCCACACTCAGCGCGGCCATGCCCTTCATGAGCTCGGTCATGCGGCCAGACTTGCCCAGAAACTGGGCCTTGGCGTTTTCCAGATCAGCAGGAGTTGCGGCCAGCGCAAATGCGGCATGGGCGGCGTCGACGATGGGCTGGAGGTCGTTCATGGTTGCGTGCGAAACAGTGTCGGAGAAAATTGAAAAGGGCCAGTGCTCTTTCAAGCCCCAGCCCTTGTTCTTGGTGCGTAGAGCGCTACTGAAACAATAGCGCCCGCTCGCGAATCAAGCAGCCAGCTTGGCCTTGACTTGCTCCACGATGCCAGCAAAAGCCGCCATGTCATGAATCGCAATATCAGACAAAACCTTGCGGTCGATCTCGATATTGGCTTTCTTCAGACCATTGGCGAATTGGCTGTAGGTCATGCCACACTGACGCGCAGCGGCATTGATACGGGCAATCCACAACTGGCGGAACACACGCTTCTTGGTACGGCGGTCACGGTAGGCATACTGCCCAGCCTTCATTACCGCTTCTTTGGCGATACGGAAGACATTACCGCGGCG
>CAJBVC010000722.1 GCA_903958915.1 uncultured beta proteobacterium | reverse complement strand
TCTTCGTCCTTGCTGAGTTCGGCCAGCCGTGAGTCCACGTAAGCGGCATCGACGTGAACCGTCTGCCCACCCAGCGACGTTGCGTCAAAACTGACATCGTCGAGCAGGCGTTCCATCACCGTGGCGAGCCTGCGGGCACCGATGTTTTCGGTGCGCTCGTTGACATCGAAGGCAATCTGGGCCAGTCGGGTAATGCCTTCGGGCGTGAAATTCAGCGTGACGCCTTCGGTCGCCAGCAAGGCCTGGTACTGCTTGACCAGCGACGCATGGGTCTGCACCAGAATCGCCTCGAAATCCTTGACCGACAGCGATTGCAGTTCCACACGGATGGGGAACCGTCCCTGCAATTCGGGGATCAGATCGCTGGGCTTGCTCAAGTGGAACGCGCCCGAGGCGACGAACAGGATGTGGTCGGTCTTGACCACTCCGTACTTGGTCGACACACTCGTTCCCTCCACCAGGGGCAGCAGGTCGCGTTGCACGCCTTGCCGCGACACCTCGGCGCCGCTGCCTTCACTGCGCGAGGTCACCTTGTCAATTTCATCAATAAAAACAATACCGTTTTGCTCCAGCATGTGCAGCGCCTGGGTCTTGATGTCGTCTTCGTTCACCAGTTTGGCGGCCTCTTCATCGATCAACAATTTCTGGGCGTCGCAAATCTTGAGTTTGCGGGCCTGGCGTTTGTTGTTGCCCATCTGACCAAACATGCCTCGCAGTTGCTCGGTCATCTCCTCCATGCCGGGCGGCCCCATGACTTCAAGTTGCGGCATCGGCATGGCGACATCGATTTCGATTTCGCGCTCTGCCAACTGGCCTTCACGCAGCTTCTTGCGAAAGGTTTGGCGGGCCGTGCTCTCCGGCGCATCATCTGCGTTGACCACGCCGAACTCTGAGCGCGGCGGTGGAATCAGGATGTCGAGAATGCGGTCTTCGGCCGCATCTTCGGCGCGTGTTCGCACCTTGCGCTTCTCGGCTTCACGGGTCTGCTTGACGGCAATGTCGGCGAGGTCACGGATGATCGAATCCACGTCCTTGCCCACGTACCCCACCTCCGTAAACTTGGTGGCTTCGACCTTGATGAAGGGCGCATCGGCCAGGCGCGCCAGGCGCCGCGCGATTTCCGTCTTGCCGACCCCGGTGGGGCCAATCATCAGGATGTTTTTGGGCGTGATCTCGCTGCGCAGTTCGGACTCCACCTGCTGGCGCCGCCATCGGTTGCGCAGCGCAATCGCAACTGCGCGTTTGGCCTGCGCCTGGCCAACAATATGCTTGTCGAGTTCGAGAACAATTTCTTGGGGCGTCACAATGTTTCTACCGTGTGGTTCATGTTGGTGTAGATGCACAGCTCGCCTGCGATTTCCAGCGAACGCTTCACAATCTCGGTGGCCGACAACTCCGTGTGGTTAAGCAAGGCCACCGCTGCGGCCTGCGCGTAGGCTCCGCCAGAGCCAATGGTGACGATGCCATTCTCGGGCTCCAGTACATCGCCATTGCCCGTGATGATGAGCGAGGCCTCCTGATCCGCCACCGCGAGCATGGCTTCCAGGCGCCGCAACACACGGTCGGTGCGCCAGTCCTTGGTCAATTCGATGGCGGCGCGCACCAGATGACCCTGATGTTTCTCGAGTTTGGCTTCAAAGCGCTCAAACAAGGTGAATGCATCGGCCGTGGCACCGGCAAAACCGGCCAGCACTTTGCCATGGTAGAGCTTGCGCACTTTGCGTGCGGTGCCCTTGACCACGATGTTGCCCAAGGTGACCTGGCCGTCACCGCCAATGGCAACGTCGACGCCTTGCGCCGTCTTGCGTCGCACACTGATGATGGTTGTTCCGTGAAAATTTTCCATGATTTCCTTGTGCCGAGACAAAGTCCCATGAGCGCTGCGAGCAACAGCGGGGCAGCCCGACCGGGCACGAGCTCAGATCTGACGCGGCACGACCCGCGCATGTTCGTTGATGCCAATCACATTGAAGAAAGCCGCCACCAGCCGATGCACATCCCGAAACTGGACCATGCAGCCTTCGGCCTGGCGGGTTGCGACCCAATTCAGGATGCTACCCGCGGCGGAAAAATCGACACGAACCAGCCCCACACAGGACACCACGATCCGGCTTCCGCCACGTCCTACCGCTTCCAGACCCGCCAGGGCCTGCGTTGCGTCACCCACCACCTGCCCTTTGAGCTCCAGTGCTATCACAGATCCACCGTCAAGGTCCATCGGCGCAGTCGACAGCGCGCCCGGGCCGCTCACCGTGCCACCGGCTGCTATAGCCACAACGGCGGCCTCAGGCAGGCTGAGGCTTTCGTAGAGGCAACGTGCGGCTTCCCAGGCGGGTGGGGAAACCTCAAAGGTGACACAAAAGTCCAAGGCCGCGAGTTCAAATTCGTCCTGCAGTTGCATCACGCGCAGCGCGTTCAGCCGCAAATTCCACCAGTCTTTGCTGGTCGAGCGGTCACCCGAAGGCATCAACGCTCGCAAGGCCTGTACCAACTGGTCGGCACCACTGAACTGAAGCCCGACTTCTTCAGCACAAAGACTCTCAAAAAGTCCGCCCAACAAAGGCATGGCGTCGGGCGCAATCGCTACCAACTGCGACCAGTCCAGGTGCCACGCAGGTGGATTGTTGGACAGTACTTCGCGCAGATTCTCCATCGCCTGCGCAGTCAAATCGGCCGGGCTGTCCCACAGCGCTCCGGAAGCGACTGCCACTGGCGTGTGCTTGTTGGCCACAGCTTTCACTGC
>CAJBVC010000721.1 GCA_903958915.1 uncultured beta proteobacterium | reverse complement strand
CGCCAGCAGCCTGGAGAACCCTGCGCTGCGTCCGCCAGATTCGGTTTGACTGCCCCGCGCTGCTACAGCTGCCTGGTACGCTTCCACGCGCTTGGCACCTTGGTCCATCAGTTCAGGCGTCATTTTGGAGCCCTTTTCAACTTCTTCGCCAAGCCCACCACACCCTCTGGCAGGTAGAGCGTCACGCCAATGAAAAGTGCTCCGAGGAAGTAAAGCCAGAACTCGGGGTAGGTGACCGTGAGCCAGCTCTTGGCACCATTGACCAAGAACGCGCCGACGATGGGGCCAATCAGGGTTGCTCGCCCACCGACTGCAGCCCAGATGGCGATCTCGATCGAGTTGGCCGGACTCATCTCGCTGGGGTTGATGATGCCCACTTGCGGAACATAGAGCGCACCAGCAACGCCACACATGATGGCCGATAAAGTCCAGATGGTGAGTTTGTAGCCAATCGGGTTATAGCCACTGAACATGACACGGGTTTCGGCATCGCGCACGGCCTGCAACACCCGTCCAAACTTGGCATTGACCAGCCAGCGCGCGAGCAGAAAGAACATCAGCAGTGTGAGTGACGTCAGCACAAACAGCGTCATGCGCATGCTCGGTGTGGCAATCGGAATATCAAGAATGCGCTTGAAGTCGGTGAAGCCGTTGTTGCCTCCGAAGCCGGTCTCATTGCGGAAAAACAGCAGCATGGCCGCAAACGTCATGGCCTGCGTGATGATGGAGAAGTACACGCCCTTGATGCGGGAACGGAACGCGAAGTACCCGAACACAAAGGCCACCACGCCAGGGACCGCTACCACCAGCAGGCAGGTGGCAATGAAACTATCGGAAAAGGTCCAATGCCAGGGCAAGGCCTTCCAGTCCAGAAACACCATGAAGTCCGGCAGTTCGCTCTTGTAGTTGCCGTCCAGCCCGATCTGGCGCATCAAGTACATGCCCATCGCATAGCCGCCGAGCGCAAAAAACAGACCATGCCCCAGCGACAGAATGCCGGTGTAGCCCCAGATCAGGTCCATGGCCAGAGCGCAGATGGCGTAACACATGATCTTGGCAATCAGGCCCACCGCAAAATCGCTCAGATGGAAGACGCTGTCTGCAGGAATCACCAGGTTGAGCACCGGCGCCACGGCACACAGCACCACCAGCGCCACCAGCCAGGCCGTCCAGCCTTTGGCGGAAAGCAGTGGTGCTTTAGTGGGAAGGACGAGATCGCTCATGCTTCGCGGCCTTTCATGGCGAAGATGCCTTGCGGACGCTTCTGGATAAAGATGATGATGAACACCAGCACCGCAATCTTGGCCAGTACCGCACCGGTCCAGCCTTCCAGAAATTTGTTGAGCACGCCTAGTCCGAGCGCGGCGTACACGGTACCGGCAAGCTGGCCCACGCCACCCAGCACCACCACCATGAACGAGTCGACAATGTAGCCTTGGCCCAGGTCCGGGCCTACATTGCCCACCTGGCTTAAGGCGCAGCCGGCCAGTCCGGCAATGCCGGAACCCAGCGCAAAGGCGTAGGTATCAATGCGCGCGGTGTTCACGCCCATGCAGGAGGCAATCGGTCGGTTCTGCGTAACGCCGCGAACAAACAGCCCCAGGCGTGTTTTCTCGATCAGAAACCATACTCCCAGCAGCACGGCGAAAGCGAACACCACGATCACCAGGCGGTTGTAGGGCAACGAGAGGTTGCCCATCAGCTGCACACCGCCACTCATCCAGCTTGGGTTTTCAACGCCGACATTCTGGGCACCAAAGATGCTGCGTACCAGCTGCATCAGCATCAGACTGATGCCCCAGGTGGCCAGCAAGGTTTCCAGCGGGCGGCCATACAGAAAGCGGATCACACTGCGCTCCAGCGCGGCACCCACCAGCGCCGAGGCCATGAAGGCGACCGGGACAGAGGCCAACAGGTACCAGTCGAACGCGCCGGGCAAGTATCTTTGAAACAGCCCCTGCACCATGTAGGTGGCGTAGGCCCCAATCATCATCAGTTCGCCATGGGCCATGTTGATGACGCCCATAAGACCATAGGTAATGGCCAGCCCCAAAGCGACCAGCAGCAGGATGCTGCCCAGGCTGATGCCACTAAAGATGGCGCCGAGCCGGTCGCCCCAGGCCAATCGAGACTCCACCTGACTCAGACTCAAGCGCAACACGGCTTTCACCTGAGCATCGGCCTCCATCTGCAAGCGCTCGATCAGCAGTGTCTTGGTAGCTGCCTGGGAACTCAAAGCCAGCAGGTTGGCAGCGTGCATGCGCCGGGCGCGGTCGTCGCTGCCCAGATACGCTGCTGCCTGTAATAATGCCAGGCCCTCCCTGATGTCGGCTACAGGCTCCTGCGCCATGGCCTTTTCGATCAGCTTGAGTTTCGCTTCATCGGCATTGCCTTGCAGGGTCTTCACTGCGGTGCGCCGCACCGCTTCATCAGCGGAAAGTAATTGAAGCGCCGCCAGCGCCGACTCGATTTCACCGCGCATGCGGTTGTTGTTCATCACATCCTCGGCACCCTCGATGCTTCCAGCCTCCACCCCGGTGACTGGATCGATTGCCTTGTCGCCCTTCACGATGACGGGCTTGTTGCCCACCACCTTGACCGCATCATCGGCCAGCGCCTGAATGAACTGCACGGTATTTTCATCGGCCCCTGCAAGGGCCGCGCGCAATGCCTCAATGCGTGCACCTCCTTCGCCGATTGCAATACCTTTTGCCTCGTCAGCGCTTAGTGCATAAGCGTGAGCAGCTACTGAAAAGATAGCGAACAATAAGGCGAGGCGTTTCAACATACAACCTTCAATGACGACACAGCGCGAAAAACGGAAGAAGCGTAGCGAGCGGCCCGATTTGACAAATCGGGCTGCGCAGTAGCTTCTTACTTTTTCGCGGGTTCGTCGGGCTTCTTGTCGTTACCTTCAATGTACGGAGACCATGGCTTGGCCTTGACCGGACCGGGCGTCTTCCACACCACGTTGAACTGACCATCAGCCTTCACTTCGCCAATGAATACGCTCTTGTGCAGGTGGTGGTTTTTCTCGTCCATCTTGCTCGTGATGCCACTCGGCGCCTTGAAGGTCTGGCCCGCCATCGCAGCAATCACTTTGTCCACGTCGGTGGACTTGGCTTTTTCCACGGCCTGCTTCCACATATTGATACCGATGTAAGTGGCTTCCATCGGGTCGTTGGTCAAGGGCTTGTCCTTGTGACCCGCAATGCCCTTGGCCTTGGCGTAGTCACTCCACTTCTTGATGAATGCGGTGTTGTCCGGGTTCTTGATGCTCATGAAGTAGTTCCATGCAGCGAGGTGCCCCACCAGCGGCTTGGTGTCCACACCACGCAGCTCTTCTTCACCCACCGAGAAGGCGACGACCGGAACGTCCTTTGCCTTCAAGCCGGCGTTACCCAACTCTTTGTAGAAAGGAACGTTGGAATCACCATTGATGGTGGAGACCACGGCCGTCTTGCCACCGGCCGCAAATTTTTTGACATCAGCCACGATGGTCTGGTAGT
>CAJBVC010000720.1 GCA_903958915.1 uncultured beta proteobacterium | reverse complement strand
TTGTATTGCAGCGGCAGGAACGGGCTGCCACTGGCAAACAGCGCGCGGCCGTCAGTGCCCTGGTAGGCCTGCTCGGCAGTGCACTCGGCTTTGGAGGTGGGGTTGGAGAGCGCAAACACGATCGGGCGCTCGTTGAGGTCGGCCATGGCGCGCAGCACTTCGGGGGTAAACGTTCCGCCGACCGCGGCCACGCCAATGATGCCGGTGGGCTTGAGTGTGTTCAGCGCCGTCAGGAAGTCGGTCACTGGTGGATGGTCGTGCGCATAGGGCAGCTTCTGTGATGCCAGACCTTCACGTGATTTGACCACCAGGCCCTTGGAGTCGACCAGCCAGCAGCGCTGGCGCGCAACCTCCTGGTCGATGCCCTGCGCCACCATCGATGCCACGATCAGATCGGCAATGCCGGTGGCGGCTTCACCGGCGCCCAGGAACAGGAATTTTTCATCCACCAGCTTCGTGTTCTTGACACGCAGGGCCGAGAACACACCCGCCAGCGCGACCGATGCCGTGCCCTGGATGTCGTCGTTGAAAGTGCAGATCTTGTTGCGATAACGCTCCAGCAGGCGGAAGGCGTTGTGGTTGGCAAAGTCTTCAAACTGGATGATGACGTCCGGGAACACTTCGCATGCTGCGGTGATGAACTCGTCAATCAGTTCATCGTAGGCCGGGCCGGTGACTCGGTGGCGGCGCAGGCCCACATAGTAGGGGTCAGCCAGCAGCGTTTCGTTGTTGGTACCCATGTCGAGCGTGACCGGCAGGCAGATCGCAGGATCGATGCCCGCGCATGCGGTGTACAGGGAGAGCTTGCCCACCGGGATGCCCATGCCGTTGGCGCCCTGGTCGCCCAGACCCAGAATGCGCTCGCCGTCGGTCACCACAATGATGCCGGCCTTGTGCGGCCAGTTGCGCAGAATGTCGGCAATGCGGCCGCGGTCGTTGATGCTGATGAACATGCCGCGCGGTCTTTGGAAGATATGGCCAAAACGCTGGCAAGCCAGGCCCACCGTGGGGGTATAGATCAGCGGCATGATCTCGTCGACGTTGTCGCACACCACGCGGAAGAACAGTGCTTCATTGCGGTCATGCAGGGCGCTCAGGGCCATGAATTTTTCCAGCGGGTCGCTCAGGTTGCGCATGTTTTGCAGAAAGCGCTCCATCTGTTCATCCTGGGTGTGGATGTGGGGCGGCAGCAAGCCGCGCAGTCCCAGGGCGTCGCGCTCTATCTCCGTGAACGCGGTGCCCTTGTTGCGCAACGGATCCTGCAACAACGCGACACCGTGGGCAATGGAGTTCTGACTGACTTTCATGGTGGCTTCCTTTGAGAGTTGATGAATTGAAATGGCATTGCAAAGCGCAATGCCGGCGCAGGCTCAAGTGCCCGTAAACCGTGGTTTGCGTTTTTCCTTGAAGGCGCGAATGCCTTCGTGGTAGTCCTGGCTGTCGTACACCACGCGGCGCAAGCCCTGTACTTTCTCGAAGCCGCGCGGCGTCAGCGGCTTGGCGCCGGCGAGCACGCGCAGTTGTTCTTTCATGACGGAAATACTCAGCGGCGCGTTGGCGGCAATGGTGTTGGCCATGTCCTGTGTAAATGCTTCGATGTCTTCTGGCGCCACAACGTGGTTGATCATGCCCACGTGTTCGGCGCGGGTTGCCGAAATCGGTGTGGCGGTGAAGGCCAGTTCCTTCACAATGCGCAGACTGGCGGCGCTCATGAAGGTCATCATGCCACTGACGTTGTAGGGCACACCCAGTTTGGCGGGTGTGACGGCAAAGGTGGAGGCGGGCGTGGCGATGATGATGTCGCAGGCAAGCACTACCTCGACCGCACCGCCCCAGACACCGCCATCAATCATGGCGATGACCGGGGCGCGAAACATTTCAATGGTGCGAACCAGTTCGCGCAGCGGGTCATTCCAGCCCAGCGGATCGCGGCCATCCTCGGGTAATTCGCCGATATCGTGGCCCGCAGACCAGACCTTGCTGCCAGGTTGCGAGCGCAGTGTGACAACGCGGGTATGGTTGTTTTCGAACTCCTTGAGCGCCTCAATCACGTCCATCACCAGGGTGTGGCTCAACGCGTTGTGTTTTTTGCCGTTGTCCAGCGTAATGGTCCCGACGGGGCCGTCCTGGGTCAGCGATATCAGTTTCATTGCAAACAGACGGTGCTCAATAGAGGTCCGAATGGTAGCGCCGCCGTTGCTATTTCTCTTGTCTTAGGTCAAGAGCCGCCTGATAAAGCGCGTTGCGTGGCTCGCCCGTGATGTCTGCAGCCAGTTTGACGGCAGTTTTGAGTGGCAAGTGTTCCAGCAACAACAGGAGAACGCGGGTATCGGGACCGTCGCTGGCTGGCGTGGGCGCGGGGTGCACGACCAGCGCGAACTCCCCGCGCAGGCGGTTGCTGTCTTGCCCAAGCCAGGTGGGAAATTGTGCGGCACTGACGGTGGCGATTTCTTCAAACTGTTTCGTCAACTCCCGCCCGATCGTGATCCGGCGCTCGCCCAGAATCGCCAACGCCTGTGCCAGCGCTTCGATGCGGTGCGGCGCTTCGAGCAACACGGACGCACGCGGCTCGTTTGCCAGTGCCTGGACGGCAACTTCGCGCTCCAGCGATTTGCTCGAAAGGAAACCCACAAACACAAAACCGCCATGGGCATCGTCCGTGATTCCCGCCACCGACAGCAGTGTAGTCACGCTGCTGGGTCCGGGCAGGGGAACACAGCGCAGGCCAGCCGCATGGACGGCTGCGACCAGGCGTGCTCCGGGGTCACTGATGCCCGGGGTGCCGGCATCACTGACATAGGCCAGTCGCTTGTTTTGACGCAATTGCTCTATCACTGCGTGGGAGGCCTGGGTCTCGTTGTGCTGGTGAACGGCGATCAACTGGCCCGCCGTCTTGTCGATGCCGTAGGCGCGCAGCATGGACTGCGTATGGCGTGTGTCTTCGCAGGCGATCGCATCGACCAACCCAAGCAGGTGCAGGGCGCGCAGGCTGATGTCGGCCAGGTTGCCAATCGGCGTGGCGACGACATACAGCGTGCCCTGGGGATAATGTTGTCCGGCGGCGGCCTCGGTCGAGGCGGCCAGAGCGGCGGAAAATAGAGCACTCACATGGGTTTCCTTGTACCGAAATCACCAGCATTGAAGGCGACCACCAAGCGGCTGGGCGATGTCGCCGAAGACGAAGCGCTGCAGTACCTGCAAGACAAGGGACTGCGGCTGGTGGTGCGCAATTATCGGACCCCCGGGCGCGGCGGCGGAGAAATCGACCTGATCATGCGCGCACCGGATGGCACACTGGTCTTTGTTGAAGTGCGCAAACGTTCCACCGGGCGCCACGGCGGCGCGGCTGCCAGTGTCGGGGTGACCAAGCAGCGGCGCATCGTATTTGCGGCGCGCCACTACCTGATGCGCCTGGGTGCGCCACCCCCCTGCCGGTTTGACGTGGTGTTGCTGGAGCCAGGCGCTACGCAATGGTTGCAAGCGGCGTTTGACGCAGGTTGAGCTAACAACCCAGCCCCGGCACGGGAGCGCTCAGAATCTAAGACTGGCGCCCAAAGAGTCGCGCCAGAAACCCCACCGGTTTCTGGACCGTGCGTGGTGGTGCTGAAGGGCTGCTGGCGCCATGGTTGGCATACCACTTTCCAAAGCGCAAATCGTGCGTCATGATGTGTCCGATGAGCCACTTGTTCAGGAAGCGGCGCAGTTCCTGCACGCGATCTTCAGTCCAGGCGTCGCTGTTGCCCAGAAAATCGGCCACGTGGGCGCCAAACTCCTCGTGCAGCTTCAGGTGCTGCTCGAACGCCGGATAACCGCTCTTCTCCATCAGATCCTGTTCGTTGGTGAAATGGGTCACCACATATTCCAGCAATTCTTCGACGGTGGAGTCGACGGTCTGAAGGTTGAGTGCCCGCACCAGGGTAAACAGGTGCCGGTGTTCAAGTAAACGTTACTTTCCTGGTTGCGCGCTTCGGGCGATTATTTCCGCGCGGCATTATGGGCCGCTTACAGCAGCCATGGGTCCCACGCGGTATCATCCGCCCATGCTGGAACAACGAATTGAACAACACTTTATAGACAGCGCAGACCTCAAGTACCAGGCAGCGCAGACGCTGAGCAAACCCATCGCAGCGGCAGTGCAGGCGATGATGGCGTGTGTGACCAGTGGGGGCAAAGTGCTGGCCTGCGGGAATGGCGGCTCGGCCGCCGATGCACAGCATTTTGCGGCCGAATTTGTGGGGCGTTTTGAGCGTGAGCGGCCCGAATTGGGTGCCATAGCGCTAACCACCGACAGCTCCATCATTACCGCGATTGCCAATGATTACGATTTTGATGTGATCTTCTCGCGTCAGGTGCGCGCTTTGGGCTCTCCCGGCGACGTGCTGCTGGCGATTTCTACCAGCGGCAATTCGGCCAACGTGCTGGCGGCCATCGAGGCCGCCCATGCACGGGAAATGGTGGTGGTGGGTCTGACCGGTCGGGGCGGCGGAAAGATGACCCACGCCCTGCGTGACACCGACGTGCACATCTGCGTGCCACACGAGCGTACGGCACGTATCCAGGAAGTCCATATTTTGGCGTTGCATTGCATTTGTGACGCGGTCGATGCCCAGTTGCTGGGTGAACAGGAATCTCCAACATGAACTCCATTTTTCGTCGCACCAGCCTCTCCGTGCTGGTGGTAGCAGGTGCGCTGTGGTCTTTGGCCGGCTGCGCTCCGTTGATCGTTGGCGGCGCGGCAGTGATGGGAGGCATGCTCGCCTCTGACCGTCGTACGTCGGGAACGGTGGTGGAAGACGAAGGCATCGAGATCAAGGCGCAATCGCGCATCCGGGACAGCCTGTTCGAGCGCGCCCATGTCAACGTGACCAGTTACAACCGCCAGGTCCTGTTGACAGGCGAAGTGCCGTCGGCCCAAGACAAGCAGCTGGTCGAAAAAATTGTGGCGGGTGTGGACAATGTGCGCAACATAGTCAACGAACTTGAAGTTCTGGGCAACTCGACCCTGACACAGCGCTCCAGTGATTCACTGGTGACCGGTCGCGCCAAGGCCGCTCTGCTGGATTCGCAGGACCTGTTCGCCAACGCGTTCAAGATCACCACCGAGCGGGGCACCACCTACATGATGGGCCGTGTCACCCAGCGCGAAGCCAAGCGTGCCACCGACATCATCAGCGGAACTTCCGGTGTGCAACGTGTGGTGCGTGTGCTGGAGATCATCAGCGAAGAAGAACTGACCCGTTTGCAGCCACCGCCGGCCGCGAAGAAATAAAAAAACCGCCCGACATTGACTGCGGGCGGTTGCGTTGAGGGCACAAGCCCCCGCTGCGATTAGAAGCGCCAGCCCACGCCCACGCCTACCAATAGGGGGTCCACCTTGAATGTGCCGGCCTTCTTGCCGGCAGCGGAAACGTCGGTGCCGATAAAGGCCTTCTTGACGTCAATATTGAAGTACATGCCCGAACCCATCGGAATGTCCACGCCCAATTGCAGTGCACCACCAATGCTGTCGCGGCTGATGTCCACGCCAGCGGGCAGGCTGGCATCGGTAAAGCGGGTGTAGTTCAGGCCTGCGCCCACATAGGGTTTGAAGCCGCCCGCATCAAAGTGGTACTGCACCAGTACGGTTGGCGGCAAGTGGGTGACGGTACCAATCTTGGCGCCGCTGGCTTTCAGGTCGTGTTCCTGGGGTACGGTAAGGATCAGTTCGACCGCCAGATTCTTGGTGTAGAAATAGGTGAAATCCACTTCTGGAATGGTCTTGTCGTTGACGCTCAGGTTCAGCCCTGTCGAGTCGGAGTTGGCACTTTGCAGGTTGACAGCGCGCACACGCACCATCCATTGGCCATCATTGGCTTGCGCAAACGCGGTGCCAGAAACCAGGGTGGCAGCGGCCAGTGCCACTGCAGTGATCATTTTTTTACTCATGATTGAATGCCTTAAAGAACAGGAATATTCCCACCTGACATTGAACATTGGAGTGCACCAAGCAAACTTGCTCTGGATCAAAAAACAAGCGTAACGCCGGCACCCACTTCGTCGGTCTTTGCGGTGGGTCAAGGGGGTTTGAAATTAGACGGGCCTATTTCAGACGCTTGATCAGACTGGACGTGTCCCAGCGCTGTCCGCCCATGGCCTGCACATCGGCGTAAAACTGGTCCACCAGGGCAGTCACCGGCAGACGCGCGCCGTTGCGCTTGCCTTCGTCGAGCACCAAACCCAGGTCCTTGCGCATCCAGTCCACTGCAAAACCAAAGTCAAACTTGTCGGCCACCATGGTCTTGCCACGGTTGTCGAGTTGCCAGCTTTGGGCCGCACCTTTGCCAATGACGTCCAGAACCTGGTTCATGTCCAGGCCGGCGCGCTGCCCGAAAGCTATGGCTTCGCTTAAGCCCTGCACCAGCCCGGCAATGCAGATCTGGTTGACCATCTTGGCCAACTGGCCGGCACCGTTGTCACCCAGCAAGGTAACGGCCTTGGAGAAAGCCATGGCCACGGTCTGGATGCGCTCGAAGGCTTGCGCATCGCCACCACACATGACCGTCAGCATGCCGTTTTGTGCGCCGGCCTGGCCTCCGGAAACCGGGGCATCAATGAACTGCAGGCCCAACGCGCGTGCCGAGGCACCGAGTTCCCGTGCGATGTCGGCCGACGCCGTAGTGTGGTCGACAAAGACGGCGCCGGCGCGCATGCCGGCAAATGCGCCTTCTGCGCCGGTGGTCACGCTGCGCAAATCATCATCGTTGCCAACGCAGCAGAACACGATATCGGCGTGCTGCGCCGCCAGTTGGGGTGTTGCGGCATGGGTGCATTTTTCGCCTGCAGCGCCCGCAAACTCTGCGCACCAAGCTACAGATTTGGTAGCGGTGCGGTTGTAGACGGTGACCTGGTGGCCGGCACGGGCCAGGTGGCCAGCCATGGGATACCCCATGACCCCCAGCCCCAGAAAGGCCACGCGGGTTGTGGGAGCGGGTTCGTAGGTTTTGGAGTTAATGGAGGTCATGACAGATAGATTCAAATCAATTCGAAGGAGAGAGACAATTTGGCGCCGGGCCGCCCCAAGCCAAATTAGCCCCCTTGGGGGGCAGCGACCCACACGCAGTGGGGGAGCCCCGGCAGGAGCGTAAGCGAGTGACGCACGGGGGCCACATTACATGATGGCAAAGCCTTCGGTGCCGGCCGACAGGTCGTTGGACTTGCCACGCTGGCTGTTGAGCTTGATCTGCAGGCGCAGGTCGTTCAGCGAATCGGCATTGCGCAAAGCGTCTTCGTAGGTGATGGCATTGGCCTCATACAGGTCAAACAGCGCCTGGTCGAAGGTCTGCATGCCGGCCTGGCGGCTCTTCTTCATGATCTCCTTCACTTCGGCGACGTCGCCCTTGAAGATCAGGTCGGAGATCAGTGGCGAGTTGATCATGATTTCCACCGCCGCCGAGCGGCCCTTGCCGTCCTGCTTGGGGATCAGGCGTTGGGACACAATCGCCTTGAGATTGAGTGAGAGGTCCATCAGCAGCTGGCTGCGCCGCTCTTCCGGGAAGAAATTGATGATGCGGTCCAGGGCCTGGTTGGCACTGTTGGCGTGCAATGTGGCCAGGCACAGGTGCCCTGTCTCGGCAAAAGCCACCGCGTGCTCCATGGTTTCGCGGTCCCGAATTTCGCCCATCAAAATCACATCCGGTGCCTGGCGCAGGGTGTTCTTGAGTGCGGATTCCCAGCTGTCGGTGTCGAGCCCCACTTCGCGCTGGGTCACCACGCAGTTCTTGTGCATGTGCACAAACTCCACCGGATCTTCGATGGTGATGATGTGGCCATACGAGTTGTCATTGCGCCAGTCCACCATGGCGGCCAGCGTGGTAGATTTGCCCGACCCCGTGGCACCCACCATGATGCACAGGCCGCGCTTGGACTGCACGATTTCCTTGAGCACCTGGGGCACACCCAGGCCGTCGATGGTGGGGAGCGTTTGCGGAATCACCCGCAACACCATGCCAACCTTGCCTTGCTGGATGAACGCATTGACCCGAAACCGTCCAATGCCCGGTGGCGAAATGGCAAAGTTGCCTTCCTTGGTTTTCTCAAATTCGGCCACCTGCTTGTCGTTCATGATGGAACGCGCCAGCGCCAGCGTATGCGCAGCATTGAGCGGTTGTGGCGACACCTTGGTCACCTTGCCGTCGACCTTGATCGCCGGCGGAAAGTCGCCGGTAATGAACAGGTCACTCCCGTTGCGGCTGACCATCAGCTTCAACAGGTCATTGATAAATTTCGTCGCTTGATCGCGCTCCATGCTATCTGTCCTTTACAAAACCAAATGGGCGAACAAGCCCGCTCATAATCAGGAATGCCGTGGAACCGGCTTTGCCGGGCCACTGGCAGTGCCCCCTGCAAGGGGCTGAGGCCAGCGGCTCCAAGCCTGCCTGCGTAGGCTTGGACTGGCCGAAGAGCCCCGCCTCCGGCGGCTGGCACAGAAGCGTAGCGACACGTAGTGCGCGAAGCCGGGGGGTGTTCCATATCTACCCAGGGAAATTCTCGGGAATCTTGGCTTTACTGCGCGCTTCCGACGGGCTGATCACGTTGCGCTTGACCAGGTCGGTCAGATCCTGGTCAAGGGTCTTCATGCCCACGCTGTTGCCGGTCTGAATGCTGGAGTACATCTGGGCCACCTTGGCCTCGCGAATCAGGTTGCGGATGGCACTGGTGCCGAGCATGATCTCGTGGGCGGCAACGCGGCCCTGGCCGTCCTTGGTCTTGCAGAGAGTTTGTGAGATGACCGCCTGCAGCGACTCCGACAACATGGCACGCACCATCTCTTTCTCGTCGGCGGGAAAGACGTCAATGATCCGGTCAATCGTCTTGGCCGCGCTGGAG
>CAJBVC010000719.1 GCA_903958915.1 uncultured beta proteobacterium | reverse complement strand
TTTGCCTGCGACGGGCGCCACCTGTGCGCCGTTGCCGTTCGCCACCCACGACTACCGGACCCGGCAGCTGCCACTGACTGCGGCCAACTTCAACCAGGCACTGCAAGCCAGTTGCTCCATTCCGTTTGTGCTGCGCGCGGTGCACAACATCCCGGGCGCGCCGCCAGGTGCCTATTGGGACGGTGGCATCACCGATTACCACCTGCACCTGAACTATGCCGGGTTGCACCAAAACGCTATCGATTCAGGAGCTGCTCACGCTTATTCCACGGGCGCTGCAGGCATAAATGTGCCGAAACAATTGGTGCTCTATCCGCATTTTCAGAAGGCGGTGGTGCCCGGTTGGCTCGACAAGAGTCTGAAATGGCGGCACCGCTCCACGCACTTTCTGGACACCACACTGGTGCTGGCGCCCAACCCTGAATGGGTCAAAACGCTACCCAATGCCAAACTGCCCGACCGCACCGATTTCACCCGTTATGGCAACGATCTGGCGGCGCGCGTCAAAGCGTGGAAAGCAGCAACCTCGGCCAGCGAGCAGTTGGTGGACGAGTTTGCAAAGTGGCTGGAGCGCCCGGATGTCGCACGGGTGCAGCCGCTGTAGCCTGCCGGTGAGCCCTATTTTCCAAAGAGCCCTTTGAGGATATTTGCAGCGCCGGGGAGGGACAGGGGGTTGGAATCAGAAGACTCTTTTTCCTGCGCTTTCGCTTTCTCACCCCGACCGTCGTTGCTGCTGGATGCGCTGGAAGGCTCGATCTCCTGGCCCAGCATTGCCATGGTGTTGGACTTCACACGCAGCCGGACACTCCATTCCTGGTCCCACGGCACCTTGGGGTCGGTCGGGCGGGGCGGGTGTACAAAACCGTGCTCACCACCGTAGGCGATCATCCGTAGCATGGCGCCACCCTCACGGCCCTTGCCCTCTGCGCCACCGTAAATGCCTTTGGGAACATCACAATGGGTCACGCTCGAGGCCAACAGCACTTTTTCCTTGGTCCACTTGTCGATGGTGGCGTTCGACAGATAGTCAAACAGCCCCATGCCGGTATCGGGCAGGTCGCTGCTGGACCAGAACACCATGTCATCGCCCTGGGCGCCCATCGAATTCAGGAAGTAGGCCCGGGCGTTGGTCACCGGTGCCCAACTCAATGCCACGCTGTCTTTCAGGGTTCCCTTGCTCTGCAGCTCGATGGCTGGCATGACATCGTGCGCTGCGCCGAGGTTGAACCGGAACGACTCTGGCACCCCGTCGCCCGTGATGCGATGCTCTCCCACCAAGGAGGCCCCGCGCGGCAGCGAGCGCTGGTCACGCTCGTTGGGATACACGTCGTAGCCTTCGCGTACCTTGGCACCACGGTCAGGGGCGTATTTGCCACCAAAAGCACTGCCAAACGCCTGCGCCGAGTCGGCTGAGAGCTTGCTCAGGTCAATGACGCGTGGCTGCCCCGGACGCACCGTTGCGCTGCAACCCCAGTAGAACAGCAGGCGTCCCTTGGGTTTCTCATAGGTTCCTTCGTATTCCTTCTCCGGGCGCGGGTCACTCGTAACGACTTTCTCGGCCAGGATGGGCAGCAGGGGCAGCTTGTCGCCGAGCTTCATGCCCTGAGGAATGTTTTGCGCCGCCTCGACGCCGGGCTTGAGTCCGTTCCACAGGGCCACGTCCAGAATCCGGGGTGGCATCATGTGGAAGCTGCGTGCCGAGCCGTAGTACTCCTTGCCGGTGGACTTGGCGTTGCCACCGCCCATGGCTCCCATCAGTCCGCCCATGAGACCACCCAGCCCTGGAATGTCGATCTCCGGCATGCCTGCCATGTTGCCGGTGGACACGTCCATCCAGAGCAAGGTTTTGGGGGGCCGCACAATTTGCTGCGTGCTCTGCGCATAGAGTGCGCCGGAACACAGCAACAGAGTGGCGACACCAATGGCATGGCGTTTGATATTCAACTGCAACATAGTACCTCCCGTGAACACAGAAAACACACTATAGGCACAGGCTGCGCCGCTGGCAAGAACCGCCGCCGCAAATCAAGCCCGACCCTTGCGTAATATCAAAGGGACGCCGACAGCATGGCGCGGTAATCGTCTTCGGTGGCAATTCTGGGGTTGGTCTTGTGGCAGTGGTCCGCCATGGCGCCCTTGATGACCTGGTCAAACACCGCGGGCGTCACGCCCATTTCTGCCAGGCCATTGGGCAGGCCCAGGCGGGCATTCATGTCCTTGATGGCCAGCCCCAAGTCGCTGGCAGCGGATAGACCCATGGCGAGAGCCATGCGCTGCAGGCGGCTCTCCTTCTGGATGGAATCCGCCTGCGCATTGAACGCAATCACCGCCGGCAAGAACATGGCGTTCAGCGTGCCATGGTGCAGCCGCGGGTCAACGCCCCCCAGGCTATGGCTGAGCGAGTGCACGCAGCCCAGCCCCTTCTGGAAGGCCATGGCGCCCTGCATGCTGGCACTCATCATGTTCAGGCGAGCCTCGCGGTCGGAGCCGTCTTGGGTGGCTCGTGCAATGTGTGCCCAGCCGCGCGCCAGGCCGTCCAGACCGATGCCATCGGCTGGCGGATTGAAGGCTGGCGCCATGAAGGTCTCCATGCAGTGGGCAATGGCGTCCATGCCGGTGGCTGCGGTGAGTTTTGGGGGCAAACCGAGTGTCAATTCGGGATCGCAAATGGCGGTTTTTGGCACCAGAAACCAGGAATGAAAGCCCAGCTTGCGGTGGTCGTCCACGATCACAATCGCACCACGCGCCACTTCACTGCCGGTGCCGCTGGTGGTAGGCACCGCAATCAATGGCGCCACCTTGTCGGTGATGCGCGGTGAGCCGCCTTCAATGGTGGCGTAGTGCGTCAGCGGCCCCTCGTGGGTTGCCGCAATCGCCACCCCTTTGGCGCAATCAATGGCTGAGCCACCACCGACTGCAATCAGGCCGTCGCAGTGGTTGCCCTTGTACACCGCCACCGCCGCTCGCACCGCGGCCTCGGTCGGGTTGGACGGCGTCTCATCGAAAATGGCCACGGGCATGGCAGGTGCTGCGGCATGCAAAGCATCCAGTGCCTTTTGCAACACGCCCGCCGCTTTGACGCCCTGGTCGGTCACTACGAGGGGGCGGGTGATGCCTGCACGATCGCATTCCTGCTTGAGCAGCCTGATGGCACCAAATTCAAACTGGACCTGTGTCACGTAGTAGATCAATGCCATGGCGACTCCTGTTGTAGGATGAAAACGTGCACTGTAGCAAGAACACTGTCTGCCATGAGTCACCACCGTAACCCGCAAGGCCGGTGGGCAATGGAGTAATCGGCCCTTGCGATACAGACCAATAGGAGCAATGTGATGGACCGTCTGCGATCAGATTTTCGTTTCTTTCACCGCCTGCGCGTGCGCTGGGCGGAGGTGGACATGCAGAAGATCGTCTTCAATGCCCACTATTTGATGTACCTGGACACTGCCATCGCAGACTACTGGCGCGCCCTTGGTTTGCCGTATGAGTCTGCGCTGGCACTACTCGAAGGTGACCTGTTTGTGAAGAAAGCCAGCCTCGAGTACCACGCCTCAGCACGCTATGACGACACGCTGGATATCGGCATGCGCAGGGTGCGTGTAGGGACGTCGTCCATCGTATTTGAAGGCGCTGTGTTTTGTGGAGAGCGGGTGCTGGTGGGTGGCGAACTGGTGTACGTGTTTGCCGACCCCCACTCCCAGACCTCCAAACCGGTACCTGATGCGTTGCGCCAGATATTTGACGCGTTCGAGCAGGGACTACCCGTCGTGTCGACACAACTGGGCGGCTGGGACGCCTTGGGCAGTCTGGCGTCTTCGTTGCGCGACGAGGTGTTCGTGCAGGAGCAGGGCATCGGCGAGCACATGGTTTGGGACGACGCCGACCACCAGGCCGTGCACTGCGTGGTGTGCAATGGGCTGGGGCAGCCGGTGGGTGCAGGGCGTCTGGTGCAGCAGGCACCGGGCATTGGGCGCATTGGCCGCATGGCGGTGAGCAAGGTGCTGCGTGGCACCCAGTTGGGTCGCCAGGTTCTTTTCTCTCTGGTCGATGCCAGTCGCGCGCGTGGCGATCGGGAAGTGATGTTGCACGCGCAATTGAGCGCGCAAGGCTTTTACGATCGGCTCGGATTTGTCGCGCGCGGACCGGTTTTTGAAGAGGCCGGCATCGGCCACATCGAAATGGTGCTACCGCTGGCCTCAGAAACCCATTGAGGCGAGCAAGTCGTCCACGTCGTCCTGCTTGAGCGCGGTGTCTGCAGTTTGCGGACCCTGCAACTGGTGGGTTTCGCCGGTAAATACTTCCGCAGCCGCTTTGGCTTGGTCCGGAGAGCTATCCAACAGGAGTTGCACCAACTGCATCTCAGTGCGGGTGATGATGTCGATGACCTTCTTGATCACCTGGCCCGAGAGGTCCTGAAAGTCCTGCGACATCATGATGTCGCTCAGCACTTCCGCCTGGATCCCGGCAAAAGTAGCGGTGCGCTCAGCAAATTTCCCGCACACCAGCATCAGCCCGCGCGCGCGCTCCACGGTAAGGTCTTCAGCGGCAGCCATGCGAGCCAGAGACTTGCCCAGTTCCTCGCCACGGGTGGACAAATCGTCGCACTGGGGCTTGGCGGTCTCCACCAGGGTTAGTACCTTGTTGGCCGCGTCTTCCGTCATTTTGCCAACGTGGGCCAGACGGTCGCGCGCATTGGGAATCTCTTCAACAATGGCGTGGAGCTGATTGCCCCCCAGGACGGACAGCGCTTCGTGCATCTCCCGGGTGATGGAACCCAGACGCGCATAGGCCTCTTCTTTGGTTAACGGAGCGGACATCGACGAAACCAATCCCTTCTTGACGCGGTGATTTGGAGCCCATTATGGGTCCCAAAAAGTCAGACGCATTTGTTTTGCAACGTAGTTTACCTGCGCCTTGCTCAAATATCTTCAATAAGCGGGTAGGGCAGCGGCAAAAGCTGCAAAACTGGGCCGTCCGCTGCTCCCAGGTGCAGCGTGCCCGCCGAAACCGCCGACAGTTGAAGCGAAAGAATGGCGTCCCACCCCCCGCCCGGCGCGGCAGCTGCTTGCACCACAGTGCCCACCGGTTGAGTCGCTTCGTCCGCAGCAAACACCTCGGCACCGGCTGCGGCGCTTGCCTCGCAGTGGGCTATGAACGCACGGCGCTTCAACGTGCCGCGGAACTGGCTTCTGGCGACCACTTCCTGGCCGGGGTAACAGCCCTTTTTAAAACTGACGCCGCCCACCGATTCGTAGTTCAACATTTGCGGCACGAAGGCCTCCCAAACCGGCAGGGTCAGTGTGGCAACCCCGCTGCGCACATCCCCCCACGCCCATAGCGCGGTCGACAGGGTGGGCCCTGGGGGAATGTCTTGCCCCACCGGAGCAACGAGCAATTGACGGGGTACGCCGTCTGCCGGATAAAGCGTGACCAGAGTTGCGGCATCAAAATCCGCTTTTGACCATACAGGGCTTGCGTGACAAGCTCCTGAAATCGTAGCGTTCCCGGCGAGTCCAAAAATCTGAAACTGGTCTGATGCGTCGCTCAATTTGGCTTTGGCACGCATCACAAACATGGAGAGCCGCTTGACCGTGGCAGCCAGCAAGTCACGGCTGCAGACCAGCAAAATGACCCCGTTCGGACGTTTGAATCCAACAAAGCTGGCTTGCATGCGTCCCTTGGGATTGCAAAAAGCTGCGAGTCGCGCGGTATCCTGCCCGAGCAACGCAAAGTCGTGGGTCAACTGGCCCTGGATGAACTTGGATGCATCTTCGCCTTCGATCTGGATCACACCAAGATGGGTCAGCGAAGCAACGCCATGGAGCGCAGTGGGGATGGATGGGGCAGACACGCAGAGACTCCTGATTTGAACGCGACCCTGAATTATGATTGCCCCCTTCGTTTCTCAGGGGTTGTAGGGCTGTGCGTTTCCTGTTCATCGCGGTAGTGGCCGCCATCGTGGGCTTAGCCAGTGCGACTTGGGCATGGCTGGACCGGCCGTTGCCAATTCCCGGAGCTTCCGTCGACCTTGCTGTAGAACCAGGTGAAAGTGCGCGTGATGTGGCCTTGGGGGTCGTACAGGCAGGCGTGCAGACGAACCCGATGTGGCTGTACTGGTGGTTTCGCCTCTCAGGCGAATCACGTCAAATCAAGGCCGGCAGCTACGAGATCAGCGCTGGAACCACCCCCCGCAGTCTGCTCCAAAAGCTGGTGCGGGGCGATGAAGCCTTGCGCAGTGTCACGCTGGTGGAGGGCTGGACGTTCGGCCAATTGCAGGAAGCCATGAAACGTGCCGATCACCTCAAGCCCGATTCCCAGTCTCTTTCCAGTACGGCTTTGATGGAGCGACTTGGCAAACCGGGCATAGCCCCCGAGGGCCGATTTTTCCCGGACACCTACACCTATGCCAAAAGTAGCAGCGACCTGGCCGTGTTGCAGCGCGCCCTGCGGGCGATGGACAAGAAACTCGAAGCGGCGTGGGCACAGCGCGCACCGAACAGCCCGCTCAAGAGCCCCGACGAAGCACTGGTACTGGCCAGCATCATTGAAAAGGAAACCGGCACAGCGGCCGACCGCGCCGATGTTGGAGCCGTTTTCAACAACCGGCTGCGCATTGGCATGCGCTTGCAGACGGACCCGACGGTAATCTACGGTATGGGCCGTGCGTTTGACGGCAATTTGCGCAAGGCCGATTTGCAGCGTGACACGCCCTGGAATACCTACACCCGCGACGGCCTGCCGCCAACACCCATTTCCATGCCGGGCAAGGCGTCGTTGCTTGCCGCGGTGCAACCGTCCAGCTCGAAAGCACTGTATTTTGTGGCGCGGGGCGATGGCAGCAGCCAGTTCAGTGCTACTCTGGAAGAGCACAATCGTGCAGTCAACAAGTACCAGCGTGGGCAGTAAGAGGATGAGCGGCATTTTTGTGAGCTTTGAGGGCATTGACGGGGCGGGCAAGTCCACCCATATTCACACGCTCGCGCAGCGCCTGGAGCAGCAGGGCAGGGTGGTAACGCTGACCCGGGAGCCTGGCGGCACGCCACTGGCCGAAAAGCTGCGTTTGCTGGTGCTCAATGAACCGATGGACCCCATGACCGAGGCGCTCTTGGTATTTGCCGCACGGCGCGAGCACATTTGCCATGTGATTGTGCCGGCCCTGGCGCGCGGTGAGGTTGTCTTGTGCGACCGTTTTACCGATGCGTCCTTCGCGTACCAGGGAGCGGGTCGTGGTTTCGATACGGCAATTCTGTCCCAACTCGAACATTGGGTGCAGGGCTCTCCCGCCAATGGTGGGGACGTAAGCAAACACGTCTTTGTGCAGCCTGACCTGACCTTCTGGTTTGACCTGCCAGCGCAGGTTGCGGCGAGTCGTTTGACCATTGCCCGGTCGCCCGACAAGTTTGAGGCCCAGTCGAAGGATTTTTTTGACCGTGTGTCACAAGGGTATGCTTTGCGCATGGCAGCCGATCCGCAACGGTTTGCGCGCATCGACGCCAACCAGCCACAAGACGCAGTCTGGACTGCGGTGCAGCAGGTGGCACGTGCGCGTAGATTGCTCACCAATGACTGACCGCCAACTGGCACCCTGGATTGCTGCGCAGACCGCGCAGTTGTTGCAGCAGCGTGGGCACGCCTGGTTGCTGTATGGACCGTCGGGTCTGGGCCAGTTTCGGTTAGCGATGGAGGTGGCTGCTGCCTGGCTTTGTGAATCAGTGGGAACGAACGGCGCCTGTGGAATCTGCCCCAGTTGCCATTCGTTGCGGGTGCATACACACGCCGACTTGTGTGTCTTGATGCCCGAGACAACCATGCTGCAGCACGGTTGGCCACTCAGCGAGAAGGCCCAGACTGAAATCGATGACAAAAAGCGCAAACCCAGCCGGGAAATTCGCGTCGATGCCATGCGCGATGCGGTGGAGTTTTCCCAGCGCACCAGTGCCCGGGGACGTGGCAAAGCGGTACTGGTGTTTCCCGCCGAGCAAATGAACGCGATTACGGCCAACGCCTTGCTCAAAACGCTTGAAGAACCACCCGGCGATGTCAAATTTGTACTGGCCACCGAGTCGGTGCATCAACTGCTGCCGACCATTCGTAGCCGTTGCCTGGGGCATGCCATGCTGTGGCCTTCGACGGCAGCCGGACAGCATTGGCTACAGGCGCACGGCGTGCCGGCAACGCAGTCGGCCATGCTATTGCGAACTGCTGGTGGACGACCCGACGATGCACTGGACTACTTCGTTTCTGGCAGGGAAGTCAGTGCCTGGAGTAACGTCGTGCAAGCCCTGGCGCGGGGTGAGGTGGCCTTTTTCAAGGAGTGGCCCGTTTCCCAGATGGTCAACACCTTGCAAATGGTCTGCCACGATGCCATGGCGCAACTCGCCGGTGCCCAACCTCGATTCATTGCGGGTGACGATTGGCGGGGACGCCCTTCCTGGACCGGGCTCTCGGGGTGGAGCCAGGCCTTGATGACGACCCGCCGGACCATGGACCACCCCTACAACGCTGGATTGATGCTGGAATCCCTTGTGGCACAGGCCAAAACCGCACTAAACTCGCGGGACTAACTTCGACACCATGAGCACTTCAGCGGCCGCCACTCCAAGACCGAGCGTCATTCAGCTTTCCATCAAGGAAAAAGCCGCTCTGTACGCTGCGTACATCCCGATGTTCACCGAGGGCGGGGTCTTCATACCCACATCGCGTGATTACATGCTGGGGGATGATGTGTATGTCCTGTTGTCATTGCCGGACGATACCCAACGCTACCCGGTCGCAGGAAAAGTGGCTTGGGTGACGCCCCCCAAAGCTGCCGGAGGCCGCACGCAGGGCGTAGGCATCGTGTTCCCGAAGGATGAAAAGTCGCGCGTTCTGAAAGCCAAAATCGAAGAAGTTTTGGGTGCGCATCTGGCATCTGACCGTCCGACCCAGACCATCTAGTTGGGTGCGCTTTCCCCTTGCGACAGCCAGCGGTTGTAGCGTCACTTCATGTTCCACTGTGCGTTGCCATGTATACCGATTCCCACTGCCACCTGAGCTTTCCTGAGCTGACGTCGAAGCTCAGCACTATCCTGTCCGCTATGGCGCAGGCGCAGGTCAGTCGGGCGCTGTGTATTTGCACCACACTGGAGGAGTTTGGTCAGGTGCACCAGCTTGCGCTGGAGCATGACAATCTTTGGGCCACCGTCGGGGTACATCCGGACAACGAGGGCGTGCGCGAGCCCCTGCTGCAGGATCTTTTGCAGCTTGGCAACTTGCCAAGGATCGTTGCCATCGGCGAAACCGGACTGGATTACTACCGTATCGGCCAACGCTCCCACGCCGACATGGGGTGGCAACGTGACCGGTTCAGGACCCACATTCGTGCCGCCCGTGCCTTGCATAAACCACTTGTCATTCATACGCGCAGTGCGTCGGACGACACTTTGGCTATTCTGAAAGAAGAGGGCGAGGATGGCAGCACCGGCTCGGCGGGTGGGGTATTCCACTGTTTTACCGAAAGCGCTGCAGTGGCCAAAGCGGCTTTGGAAATGGGCTTTTACATTTCGTTTTCAGGAATTTTGACGTTCAAGTCCGCGCAGGATTTGCGAGATGTCGCCACCTGGGTGCCACTGGACAGGCTGCTGATTGAGACCGACAGCCCCTACCTGGCACCGGTTCCGCACCGTGGCAAAACTAACAATCCGTCCTACGTTCCCCATGTGGCCGAGCAGATTGGAAAACTACGCGGGATTCCGGCGGACGAGGTCGGACGACTCACCAGCGCCAATTTTTCGCGCCTGTTTTCGGAAGTTATTACATGAACAATTACTTTAAGTATGCTTTAAAGATTGTTGTATTTATTTGTTTTTCTGTGTCGCATGCAGGATCCTATGATGACTTTTTTGTTGCCATCAAGCGAGATAATGTCTGGACCATGTCGGACCTCCTGCAACGCGGGTTCGATCCCAATACACCCAGCCCGCAGGGCGTCCACGGATTGATTCTGGCAATTCAGGAACCATCCTTTCGGGTGATCGATCTGTTGATTGCCTGGCCATCCACGCGTGTTGAAGCACGCAACAGCGCTGACGAAAGCCCCTTGATGCTAGCGGCCCTCAAAGGCTATCTGGAGGTGTGTCAGAAGTTGCTGACCCGTGATGCGGACGTCAACAAGACGGGCTGGACCCCGTTGCACTACGCAGCTACAGGTGGTCACGTCGAGGTTGTTCGTTTGCTGCTGGAACACCATGCCTATCTTGACGCCGAGTCTCCGAATGGTTCGACGCCGCTGATGATGGCCGCCATGTATGGCAACCTGCAGACCGTGAAGGTGTTGCTGGACGCGGGCGCGGATCCGGGTTTGGCGAACAAAAGCAACGCCAGCGCATTGGATTTCGCCATCAAGGCCAACAAAACCGATTCCGCAGCCCTGATCGAAGCTGCGTTAAAGGCGAAGAATGCCCGATAACGGCCGTGTCAGCCCTGCATCGAATACCGTTCATACTTTATACGATGTATATTATGTTAAGTAGTGTTCGGGAGTTCAGCCTTTCTGTAAACATACTCTTCGTGCTACCGAACGATGAACTTGACGGTGGGAACGGTGGTATCGGAAAAGGACGCGCCCAACGCCAACTCGCCGGAACCATGCAAAACGCATTCTTCGCGTCGCAATAACACTTCCGACCCATTCCCACCTGCGAAGCGCACCCAGCTGCCGTAGCTGCTGACGTCAACCAGGATGATGCTGCCGTTACGCCATTCGATACGGCAATGGGTCCTTGAAACGCGTGGATCGTTCACAACAAACTCGACATTGCGCACCCTTCCGATGTGCATCGGCAATTCAAACGACTTAAAGCGCTTGGAGGTACCACTCCAGCCTAACTCGATCTCGCGACCCAACGCGTCGGCTTCACCAGAGGCGTAAATGGGATCGATATCACCCTGCATGGTCAGGAAATCTGAGGTGTCGTCTTCGCGCCACTCAATTTGGTACACGGTACAAGGTTCAGCGCGCCCGCGGATATGAATGGGTCCCAATATCCGAAAAGTCACACCTTTGGCCTCGTCTACGGCACTGAGCGCTGCTGCGTTGGCCCAAATCTGGTGTGGGCCACTAAGATCACACAGACGTGAAGCGACATTGACGGCGTCCCCATAACAGTCTCCGCCTACGATCTCTACATCGCCACTGGCAACACCAATACGGATCGGCATGCGCATGTCTGCTGCCGTTCGCATGACGCGCTTATGGTGCACGCGCTGAATATCGACCACGGCGGCAATTGCATTTTGCGGATCTGAAAACATGACCAGAACACCATCGCCGAGAGTTTTGACGACCTTCCCACCGTGGCTAACACACTGTTTACCAATCCAGGTCGTGATTTGGGTGACCGTCTCTGTGGCTCGGGCATTGCCCAGTGCCTCAAACACTGCCGTGCTTCCATGCAAATCCGTAAAAACGACAGTTGTATGTACACCCATTCCCGATTGTTCCGATGCTTGTTACACGCAGAGTTTAGGGCATAGGAGAGTTCATGCATACCGCCTGGGTTATCGCCGGGGTGAATTTTTTCAATTGAAGGGTGCAAAGCGCTTACTTGTACGCTTACAGCCGGCGCGTCTTGCAGCACACTAAGGTGTGTTTAGGACCCGTGATTTCTGCGGTTTTGAGATAAACAATGAGATGGACACCTTCAAACTGGATCACTGGCGTGCAAAGTCTGTTGACAGCATTGCCCAGTGAGCACCAAGAGCGTGATGCGGCGGCGCAGGAAAGTATTCGCCAGGCAATGCTGGACTGTCTGGGCGAGCCTGCGGTTGCCGCACATCCGGTGGTTGCTTTACGCGTTGCCCATGCAAATGATTTGCAGGACTTGTGGTACCTGCGTGGTGACCTCATGGCTGCACTGGCGTCCCAGCACGGTGAGGCAGTTGCACGAAGAAAGTTGGGACAAATCAGCGACATGTTCAAAGGCCATGTGCCGAAAGGGCTGGCGTCCCGGCCCAGTCCGCTGGACAGTTGAGAGATTGCTGCGACCGGTCAGCCCCAGTACAGCAACGCGTCGCGCTCGTCCACCATGAGGTCGGTAGGCATACCGAACGGAAACACAACTTTGGTCTGCACGTGCCCGTAAGGAAAACGGGTTAACACAGGTGACTTGACACTCGAGCGCAGCCAATCCACGACCGACTGCAATTTGAAACCCCTGTCGTGTGGGGTGAGTTGAAACTCCGTGAATTGGCCCAAGACTATTGCCTTTTGCCTGGCCAAGACCCCCGCGTGCAGCAGTTGCGTCAGCATGCGCTCGATCCGGTAGGGGTGCTCCCCAACATCTTCGAGAAAAAGAATGCCCCCTTCAACTTTCGGGAAATAGGGCGTTCCGAGCAAGCACGTCAGCACGGTCAGATTGCCACCCCACAAAGTTCCACCCTTGACGCGAAGCGGTTTTGAGCCCAGTTCTGAAGCGGTTACATCGCGTTTGGGCAGTGACCACCCTACCCCTTCCCCTTGCCCTGCCACCATGTCCTGAAAACAGGCTTCCATGATGTCATCGGGCACACCTTCCACACCGAATCCTTCGCACAAAGCAGGACCCGTCCAGGTAACGCTGCCGGTTTTTGCCAGTACCGCGGTCTGAAAGGCCGTAAAGTCGCTGATTCCAACGAACTTGGTACCGCGCTCTATTGCCTTGGCTACGGCGCTGTAACGAATGCCAGAAAGGATGCGGGTGAGCCCATAACCACCACGGGCGATCAGTGCAACATCCGCTTTGCTGGCAGCGGCGCGGTGGATAGCGGCGAGCCTGGTGGTGTCGTCCCCAGCGAACCGCTGGACACTGGCGAGCGCGTCAGGGTCAACTTCGACCTCGTATCCCAGGGCTAGAAGGCGTTGAATGCCGCGCTTAAACGCCGCCTTGTCGCGCACAGCGCCTGACGGCGAGTAAATGTAGATGTGCTTTTTCAAAGGTGTCAGGAGGGCAACCGGGCCTCCAGCCATTCTTTGAGCTGGTTAGCGGTCAGGGGCTTGGCGTACAGATACCCTTGGCCTTCGTGGCACCCCATCTCGCGAAGCGTAGCGGCCTGGGCCTCTTCTTCGATACCTTCCGCAATCACAGTGAGGTTCAGGTTGCGACCCAGTTCGATCACCATCGACGCAATATGCCCACCCGAGACACGTTGGCTCAGTTCGGTCACAAAAGCCCGGTCGATCTTGAGCCGATCGATCGGCAACTCGCGCAAGTGACTGAGCGACGAGTAACCAGTTCCAAAGTCGTCGATGGCGATGGAAATTCCCAACTCACGCACCAGGTTCAGGGTGTCCAGCATGAACCCCGGATCTTCCATGGCCACCGATTCGGTGATTTCCAGCTCCAGGCATTTCGGGTTAATCCGGGTGTCAATCAAGGCTGCGTTCAGCTTCTCAATGAAGTCGGGATGGCGAAACTGGATCTGGGAAACGTTGACGGACATCCGCAAGTCGGCCAACCCCATGGCCTGCAAGCGCACCAGTTCATGGCATGCCATGCGCAACACCCAGTCCCCGATCGCAACGATCATCCCGGAAGCCTCGGCCAGTGGAATAAAGCGGTCGGGCGGCACAAACGAACCATCCTCGTTGCGCCAACGGATCAAGGCTTCCACGCCGACGACGGCACCCGTCCCCAGGTTCACCTGCGGCTGGTAGACGATAAACAAACGCTCACTCTCGACCGCGCTACGCAAGCTCTGCAAAAGGCGAACGCGTTCCCGAATGTCCGACCCCATCTCGGCGGAAAACATGACAAACCCGCCACGCCGACTCTTCTTGGCGCGCTTGAGTGCGATATTGGCGTCTTTCAGTGCATCGCGCCCACTGATACCGTCACCAAGAATACTGGTAATTCCCATGGTGGAAGTCACCACCATGGAGTCGTCCTGCATTACAAACGGCTTCCGAAAAAGCGACAGCACGGTTGCAGGATCCATCACCGATCGTGGCCCCATCAATCCGAAGGTGTCGCCACCGATGCGGGCCAATATCACCGCGGGGCCAAGTTCCAGCTTCAGCCGATCCGCCACTGCCTGCAACAGCCGGTCACCCTGTTGATGCCCTAGCGCATCATTGATCTCGGCGAAATCGTCAAGATCCAGAATTGCAATGACATCATCGGGATAACTGCCACTGCGCAAACGCTCTTCACTCAGGTCGACAAACTTGTTGCGATTGGGCAGGCTGGAAAGCCGGTCATAAAAAGCCAGTTCATCGAGCTTGCGAATCTGCTCGTAGGCCCGCAACGCCGCAGTGACCGTGGCGTACAGTTTGGTACGTGTGAGCTCGGACTTGGTCTTGTAATCGTTGATGTCGAAATCGTGGATGGTCTCGATCTCGGGGGCATATCCAGGTTGACCGGTTCGCAAAATGATTCGCAAATCGGTGAGCTTGAGGGTCTGCCGAATGGTCTTCACCAGTGCCAGACCCGCATTTTCATGCTCCATCACGACGTCTAGCAGCACCACCGCGACATCCGGTTCGGACTGCAGCATCGTAGTCGCCTCAGCCGCAGAGTAGGCGTGCAAAAACTGCAACGGACGCCCCAGGATTCTGATACCGGCCAAGGCAAAGGTGGTCGCACGGTGAACATCAGGTTCGTCGTCGACCACCATCAAACGCCACACCGCCTCCTTCACAGACGTGTCGATACTCTCGTCATCCAGAAAATGCAGCGTGTCCGAATCTGTTTGCATGCCAACAATTTTTCAGTTTGCTAATCGGTCATTGTGCACCAAAGGTTTGATCAAAATGAACCGATCAATATTTGAGCCACATTTAATTTTAGTGTCGTAGGTCTGGCTCGCTGCGGGCATCGGGATAACCCTGATGGGTGACGTCAAAAAAGTGCAGTGCTGCATGCGCAATCGCGCTGCCGCCCTGCTCTTGCACAAAATGGCCGGCGTCTGTCAGTCGCATCGCCTCACCTTGAATGCGAAGAACGTCACGAAGCGGCTCCATGACCGCTGCTCCCAACACGGGGTCCTGCATGCCAATGGCCATCATCGTGCGGCCCGTCCATTGTGACTGCCAGAACTCCCGGCTTGCGCGGGAGACAGCCGCTCCATCGTCGTCGCCCACACGAGGCACCATGGCTGGGAACGCACGTGTGGCTGCGCGATGACCCTGGTCCGGAAAAGGAGCGCTGTAAGCATCACACTCCTGCACTGACAGCAAAGGATTACCGCGGGCAAACAGGCGCGCAATGTCAAAACCAGGCTTTTTCGCACACATTTGAGCCCACGCTTCAAATCCGGTCGGCAAAGGGGCGTCGCCCGTTGCCAGCAGGGTGTTCATCACCAGCAGGCCGACATAGCGCTCGGGTGACGCCATGGGCAAGGTCAGGCCGAGCAGGCCGCCCCAGTCCTGCACCACCAGCACAACGCGCTCCACATCGAGACGTTCGATCAATTCCAGCAGTACCTGCCGATGCCACGAGAAGCTGTGTGCATCCACACGTTTGGGTTTGTCGCTTTTACCGAAACCGATCATGTCGGGCGCAATCACGCGATGTCCACCGCCCAGGAAAACGGGAATCATTTTGCGGTAAAGATAACTCCAGGCCGGGTTTCCGTGCAGACACAGGAAGGTTAACCCACCTTGCACCGACCCTTCATCCAGATAGTGCATGCGCAGGCCTGACAGCGTCGGCAGGTCACTGACATACCGCGGTTGCCAGGGGTAATCGGGTATCCGGGCAAAACATCCATCGGGCGTTCGAAGGGCATCACTGCACAACGGGTGACTGCGGCGATGCTCATCGGCCAGTGCACTTCGGCGACTGCGG
>CAJBVC010000718.1 GCA_903958915.1 uncultured beta proteobacterium | reverse complement strand
CTGAACTTTGACCATCTGAATACTGCGCGCTGGTACGGTCGTGACCAGTTCAAGCACGCCGGCGTTGACGGTCAACCCAGACCGGGTCTCGGTCGGAACCGAAGTCAGCAAAGTGGCCAGTGCATTGGCGTCCGCTGTGACCGGGCTGCCTGACGCAGGCAGTTCCTGCACGGCTGATGGCGGCGTGTTGATGCTGGCGCTGGCCGTTGCGTTGCTCAATCCCTTGATGCGCAGGGTGTAGGTCACGGCGGCACTGCCATCATTGGTGATGATGACACTTTGCCCCTGTGTGCTCTGTCCGGCCAGTGCCAACACGGGTGCGGATTCAGCTGCATAACCCGCCACACAGGTGCCACTTTGCGGGCACACCTGGGCGCTGAGCTGGCTGGCCCCCTTGAGTTGGGCGTGCGCCCACAGTGCCCAGGCCGATGGGTTAATGCGCGCTTTGCCCGCCACGCTGGTGAAGTCGAACAGGGCCATGATGGGGACCCCAGCATAGAAGTGCGCCGCCTCAATGTTCTGCGCCGGGTCCTGCATCAGTGTGAGTACGCCACTGCCAAAGGATTGTGTCCGGGGCTCGGCAAAGAAATCATTGCCGCATTGCGAGCCCAGTCCGATATTCCACTCGGTAATGTGCATCGGCTTGGCGCTACCACCCTGCCCATTGACGATGCTGCGCAGCGAACGCAGGAAGTTGGCCGCAGAGCTGAGTGTGGCGTTGGCGCAGTTGTTGTAGAGGTGCGCCGAATAGAAGTCCAGTGTCGAAGCGCCCACCGCGGCAACGAACCCGTTGGCGGGGTTGCCCGCCACGCTGCTGTTGGCCAGCACGTTGCGGGTGAAACCCGCACCGCCAATTTTGACCGTGCGGCCTGCCTCGGCAGCAGCGGCGCGCACGCGCTGGGCGGTTTCGACAAAGAGGGTATTGAAGCTGGACGTGGAGCCCGCCCAAAAGCCACCGTCGGGTTCGTTGAAGATCTCCACAAAGACCGGATTGACGGCGATGCCTGCGGTGGGTTTGAAGGTGCCGATCACATGCTTGTAGATATTGGTGGCCACTTTGGCCCAGGCGACAGGGTCATTGGTGTCGTTGGGGCCGTTGTAGCTTTCGCCCAGGCGCAGGTAGATCGCTGCACCGGTGGCAATGGCGCCCGAGAGCGCATCGTCCACGGAGGTGAAGTCGTAGTTGGCGGTGTTGTTGAGGTCCGCATCAACCGAGGATGCTGGGGTCCAGGTGAAATGCGGCCGCCCACTGCTGCCCTGTAGGGTGCAGCCCGTGACAGGCTGTGTCGGGGTGACGCCAGTATTGACCTTGGTGGCGGCAGTGTAGGTCGTGCACAGATCCAGACCCGCATCGTGCAGACGTACCTGTGAGATGCCAAACGCCTTGTACAGTGACGCTGCATTGAAGGGCAGGCCGTCAAACTGGCCGTTGAACGTGGGCTTTTTGTTGGCGCCCGTGAGGTCACGTAATGCGCTTTGCGGCTGCGCCGCATCCACTTCCACTGTTACGGTGGAAGTTTGCGCGTGGGTACCCAGTGAAAAAACCAGGGCCAATGCAAGTACAGGCAGGCGCATAGGGTTCACCTCATTCCATTCAAGTCGTAGCAGCGTACGCCAATGGGTCGGAGTTTGTCCACTACCTGGGTGCAACCACCGTCACGCGGGCATTGGGTGCTTCGCCAAACACCTCGGGTGCGTACATGGCCTCCACGCGCGAGGGCGGCACGGCAAACGATCCAACATTGTTGAGCCGAATCGTGTACTCGATGCGCGTCACGCCTTTGGGCAAGTACGGGTAGTAGCTGCGGTAGACCTCGAAACTGCGCTCCTCATAGGCGGCCCAGCCGGGGCCATCGCGCCTTTCACCCTGGGTGGCGATTTCGCTGTCGCGTCCCAGGCCGCTGCCCAGTACCACAGCGCCGCCGGGCACCGGGTCGGTGATGACGGCCCAGGTCATGTCCGCGCTGGCGTTGACTTCCAGCGTGATGCGCAGCACGTCACCACGGGTGTAGCTGCCAGCAGGCAGGCTCTTGTTGGTCTGCTCGATGGGCTGCACGGTCTTCCTGATCTGGTAACCGGCAAAGAAAGGCTCTTTCAGTACAACGGCGGCTTGCGACTGCAGGGTCAGCCAGGGCTTGCCGCTGCCCTGGTGCGTAACGGTTAGCGTCTCCTTCGGCGTGCCCTGACTCCAGGGCAGAAACAGGCTGTTGGAGCGTTCACTCTTGCCCCAGTCGGCCATGGCGCTGCGCGGTCCGAGCGCCGCTTTGGTGCCGCCGGTTACTTTGACCGCTTCAAACTTGTTGGAGAACTTCTCCACCGCAAGCGAGCCCCACAGGTTGGCGGTGGTGGTGCGCCATGCGCCGCGCTGTTGGCGGCCGATCAGTCCTTTGGCGAGGCGCCCCATGTCGTCTTTCCAGGTGGGGTCATCCATGACAGCCAGCAACAGGCGTGCGCTGTTGCTGTCGCCGTTTTGCATCAGCCACCACCAGGCGTCACTTTGGTCCGTACTGAATACCATCGCGCTGCCCTGGTAGCTGATGCGGGCGCGCAAAATCTGCTGGACCTCGGCCAAGCGTTTGTCGCGCTCAGGCACGTCGGGCACACGCTTCAAGATTTGGAGCCAGTCGATCACGGCGTGTGTGGGCCACTGGTTGGGCGCCAGGGTGATGGAGCCCAGCATGCGCGCCTGCGCCTTGCCATAACGTGACAGCGCTTCGAGGGCGGCGAGTTTGCGCACGTCCAGGTCGCCCCCATTTCCGCTGCGCGGGCTCCAGAAGTCGCGCTGGATGCGGCCCTCTACAAAGGCAATGAGGCCGCGCTCCAGCGGTGCCCGCAATTCATCACTGAGGCCGAATGCGGCGTTACCACTCGCAGCTTCATGGCTGGCGCTAAGCAGGTAGGCGCTGAGCGTGTCGCTGCCCCGGTTGGCCTCACCGGCACGGGGCGGGAAGTAGTGGGCCAGGCCATCGGCATCGAGGTAGCTGGGCAGTTGGGCCAGCACGGCTTGCCACAGCTTGATGTCACGCAGGCCGAAGGCTTTACTTGTCTTCTGCTCCAGGCAACTGAAGGGGTAGTTCGCAAACCACTCCTGCACGCCGGGAAGCCCGTCGACGAGCTTGGGTTGCAGCGACATCTTCACGCCACCTCGGCCCGCAATCGCGTCCGCCGGAGGACCGACATCCAGGCTCCAGGGGCCGTCGAGCTGCACCAGCGTGGCCTGTTGTACTGTCAGCGGCACCGCGGGGACGATGCGCTGGCGCGCCTTGAGCATGTCACGCGCACCGCTCACGCTGTCTTTGGCTTCGATTTCCCAGAGGATGGCTTCGGAGCGGATCTGCGCCAGTTGCGCCGGTGCCGTCACCATCCACGCCACCTCGCGTGCTTCACCGGCGGGGATGTCCACTATCTGAGACTTCAGTTCCAGCAGTGTGGCACGTGGAGTGACTTCTACCTTCATCGCCTGTTTGGTGGTGTTGCGCAGCGTGAGCTGGGCGCGGAACTGGTCGTCCTCGCGCACCAGAGGCGGCAGGCCGCTGATGATCTGCAAATTCTGTGTGGCGCGAATGCTGGTGGAGCCGGTGCCAAACAGACCCGTAGAGGCATCGGCCACGGCCACTATTTTGAAGGTGGTCAGGGCGTCGTTCAACGGCACCACTACCTGGGCCTGGCCCTTCGCATCCAGTTGGATGGAAGGGTTCCAGAGCAGCAAGGTATCGAGCAGTTCGCGTGCTCCACTCTTGCCGCCGCCGCCACCCGCAGGCACGGCCTTGCGTCCATAGTGGCGCCGGCCAATGATTTCCATCTGAGCGGTGGACGTCTCTACCCCCCACGAGCGCCGTTGCAGCATGGCATCAAGCAAATTCCAGCTGTCGTTGGGCATCAGTTCCAGCAAGGCCTGGTCCACCGCGGCCAGTGCTACTTCGGCATGGGCGGCGGGTTGGCCGTTGGGCAGTTTCACGGTGATGGTGACTTTGGCCTGGCCGCGCACCGGGTAGCTCTCTTTGTCTGCCTTCACGCGCACGTCGAGCTGGTGTGCCTGGGTGCCCACGCGAATTTCGGCCACGCCCAGCCGAAACGCCGGCTTGCTCAAGTCCACCAAAGCGGTGGGGGCCACATACTCACGGCCCTCAAACCAGAAACTGGTCCACCACTCGCGTGGTGCCTTGTAGCCCCAGGTAAAAAAGCTGTACCACGGCACCTCGCGCAGCCGGCCACGCAGCGCCAACACACTGACATACACATTGGGCCCCCAACTGTCCTTGATCTTGAGCGTGATGGTGGGGTCCTGGCCATTGAGTTGCACTACTTCCGTCTCCATCACGCCCTCACGCTCCACCGCCACCAGAGCGGTGGCAAAGCGAAACGGCATGCGCACCTGGAACTTGGCGGTCTCGCCCGGCTGGTAGGTCTTCTTTTCCGGCAGCAAGTCGATGCGGTCGTGGTTCTCGCCGCCAAACCACAACTCCCCCTGTTTGGTGACATACACCGACGCCGCCGCCTGGATGCTGTTGCCCTGCACATCTTTGGCGGTGACTACCAGTTCTACTTCGCCCGCTTGCGCCAGGCTGGTTTCACACAGCAACAGGCCACGGTTGTCGCTCTTGCCGCTGCATACGCTACCAAGCTCTTTTACGGTGGTCTTGTTGTCGTAGGTATAGAAGCCGCCGACCATGCGCTTGCGCGTGGTGGTGACGATGCGGGCGGTGGCCTTCACTTCCAGTGTCACATCGGCCTGCGGTTTGCCTGCCAGGTCCAGCGCCAGCGCCTGAAACCGCACCTTCTGGCTGCTGCCCCCCGATAGACTCACCCAGCCCTCCGTCTTGATGCCTGTCACCACCGCCGCCGGCCAGAGCGTGTGTGTGCTGCGCAGGGTTTGCAACTCGCCGTTGGGGTCGGCATAGGTGGCCTCCAACACCAGGTCACGTGGCTGCGTGCTCGCGGGCAGCTTGCTGATGTCGACCTTGCCTGTGCCATTGCTGTCGAGTGTGATCGGCAGTTTGTCGGCCGCCACCCGGGCATCGGAGCTGGCGTCTGCCTCTTCTTCGCTGCCGGGCCGGTTCTCGCGGTTGCCACGCGGTGGCTGAAAACTGAACTCCGAAAAGTCAGGGTACTGCAACACTTTTCCGCGCACCAGCGCCGACACCCGCACCGGCAAATGCGCTGCAGCACCACCGGAGACGTAATTCACCTGTACGTCCACCGGTACCGTTTGCGTGTTGACCAGTGCCTTTTTTTCCTTCGGGCCAATACGACCCTCCAGCACCGGCAGCCGGAATTCCTCCACCCGGAACGTGCCTGTGCTGAAACTGCGCTCATTGCCCGCGCCGCGCAGATCAATCTGGTACAGGCCCAGCTTGGCCGCAGGTGCAATGGTGAACGTGCTCTCGGCACTCTGGCCACCGGTGGCCGTTTTGCGCCAGGCTATCGGCTGCTGCACCTGCTGGCCACTGCCTACATGGGTCACCACCAGGGTCACTGGCAATGTGCTGCTCGGGCCAAAGCCCTGGCTGGTTTCGCTGCGCAGAAGATGTTTCATCGACACCGTTTCGCCGGCGCGCAGCAACGTGCGATCCAGAATGGTGTGGGCCCGCGTGTCGGGTTGTGGGTCGTTGTCGGTGGGCAGGTTAAAGCGCCAGGGTTCGATGCCACGGTTCCAGTCACTCCAGGTGAAGGCCATGTCGTCGACCGTACCCTTGCCATCGGCACCCGGCTGCTGCGCGCGGGCGCTGACAAAGTAGGCCTGGGAATAGGTCCCTTCGTCAGTGCAGGTCGGCGCGCGCGGCGAAATGCCTGTCAGGGTGGCGATGCCCTGTGCATTGGTTTGGGTGCTACCGACCGGTTTACCATTGCAGTCCGATACACGGACCTGGGCGTTGGCAACGGGGGTGCCTTTGTCCAGCGTCGTCACCCACGCCAGTGAATCTTCCCGGCCCAGTTTGAAGTGCACGGCCAGATTGGTCACCAGCGCCGAGGTGCGCACCACCATGCTGCGACTCCCCCCGTGCCGTGGGTCCAACAGCGAGGCACCCAGTTGCGCAGAAGTGATCTCCACGACATGAAAGCCAGTGGGCAGCGGAATACCAATGACCTCAAACGGGCGAGCGGAACTGGCCCCCACGCTTGTCGCTGCGCGTACTGCGCTGCCCCCCGAGGGGGCTGTTTGCCCTTGGGGCGGCCCGGCGGGCAAACGTTCTTCTGG
>CAJBVC010000717.1 GCA_903958915.1 uncultured beta proteobacterium | reverse complement strand
GGAAACCACCATGGACCCCACCGTGCGCCGCCTGCTGCGCGTGCAGATCGACGACGCCATCGAAGCCGACCGTGTCTTCACCATGCTGATGGGCGACGAAGTAGAACCCCGCCGGGACTTCATCGAGACCAATGCACTGCGGGCGGGCAATATCGACGTTTGATAGGGAAATCGGGCTCTAGCGCATGTTGGATAAGCGGGAGTAGCTACTTTATTTGTAGCAGAAAGCGCTACATTGATGTCGCCTTTGCGTTACATGAAACATGTCGTTATGATGTTGCATGTAACAAGCGGAGCGGACACCAATGAGCACACCTACCACCCAGCGGGTTCAAAAGCACAGGGATGGCTTGCGGGCCGCCGGCATGCGTCCAGTACAAATCTGGGTTCCTGATACGCGGCGTGCCGGTTTTGCAGTGGAGTGCAAGCGCCAGTCGCGATTGCTCAAGGACGATCCGCAGGAAGTCGAAACCCTGGACTGGATGCAGGCAGCGGCTGACACTACGGGATGGAAATGAAGCGCGGTGCGCTGGTCACCATTGCTTTGCAGGGGGACTACGGCAAACCGAGGCCCGCGCTGATCATTCAGTCTGACCTTTTCGATGAACACCCCTCGGTAACGGTCTTGCCCGTCACCAGCGAGCTCAGGGATGCCCCCTTGTTCCGGATCCGGATTGCGCCCAACGCGGTCAACGGTTTGCAAAAGACCTCGGACATCATGGTGGACAAAGTGCAATCCGTGCCGCGCGAACGCATTGGCCCCGCGTTTGGTCAGGTTTCTGCCGAACAGATGCTTGAAGTCAGCCGCTCACTGGCCGTTTTTCTTGGTGTGATCTGAGCGTTTGCAAGGCAAAAAATCCGGCTTCACGGCATATGGAATAGGCGCAACCAGCTATGTTTTCCATAGCGCGGCAGCCGTCAGTCCGCGCCAGTGATACGGTGCCGGGAGCTCGACACGCTATTACCCGGCGATTGACGGATGGGCAGAGGACGATGCCAAGTGAGATTCGCAGATTGAGGATATCGAGCATAATCGTTGTATTCATTTGAATTTGCACGGTATGTATACCAGACTTTGTACTGCCCGCCTCAAGCATCTCGCCCAGCAGTTCCCGGCGGTTCTTATTCTTGGGGCGCGCCAGGTGGGCAAGACCACCCTTGCGCGGGAAGCATTCTCAGACTTTGTGTATATCGATCTCGAGGACCCTGGCACTTACGGCCTATTTGCAGAAGACCCGCGTTTCCAGCTGGATGCACGTTCCGGCTCTTCTGGCCTGGTGCTTGATGAAGCACAGCGCATGCCGGCACTCTTTGATGCGCTGCGTGGCGCTATCGATGCAGAGCGGCAACGCATGGGCAGGTTCATCATCCTGGGTTCGTCTCAGCCAGCGCTGGTCCGCCAGGTGGCAGAAAGTTTGGCCGGGCGCGTCGGAATCCTGGAGCTCTCGGCCTTGACTGTCCAGGAAACCAGCACCGGAGATACGCCGCTGACGGACTACCGGCAGAACTGGCTGGCCGGAGGCTTTCCTGATGCGCTGGGTGCGGCGCAACGCGGGGGGAATTTTCGTGACTGGTGGGAAGCCTATCTGCGCACCTATGTGGAAAGAGATTTGCCGGTCATGGGCGTGGGGGCTGATCCTATACAGATGCGCAAACTTCTGACCATGCTGGCACACGCCCAAGGGGGGCTGGCAAACTACAGTCAGTTGTCAAGTGCCCTGGGGCTTTCGCAACCTACCGTTGTGCGCTACGTAGACATTCTGGAACACAGTTTTCTGGTCAGGAGGTTGCCGCCCTACTTTCGCAACGTAGGCAAGCGTCTGGTCAAGGCGCCCAAGATTTACCTGCGCGATACCGGACTGTTGCATCACCTCCTCAATATTGACTCGCATGGAGTTTTGGAGAGTCATCCGGTGCGGGGCGCAAGCTGGGAGACCTTTGTCATCGAAGAAATCCTGCGCCGCGAAGCGGTGGCCTATCCGCATAGCGTTGCGCACTTCTGGCGCACAGCGGGTGGAGCCGAAGCAGACTTGATTCTGGAACGCCAGGGTGCGTTGCACGTCATTGAAATCAAGACATCCAAGGCGAGCTCACCCTATCTCGCCCGAGGGCTGCGTGCCATCATGGAAGACACTATGGCAGTGAGTGCCACGGTCATAGATCAAGGGCAGGGGACGGATCCTCTGGCTCCAGGGGTTACACGGTGTGGGTTCAATGCTGCCATGCGCTATGCGTGACGCACATTCATCGGCGCAGGACCGCGCCACTCATTCGCTCAAGACTGCCATCCCAGGGGGCACCGTCATGCCCGTCGCAACCCTCAACCAACAGCGCACGCAAAAACATCTGCACGCCCGCCAGCAGCACCCCGCATGGGTGTTGCTTGCATCCCGACGTGCGCCACTGATGCTCAGTTGCCTGGAGGCGTTGTTTGAGCACCAGCGCGACGGCGTGCCCTTCGATGCAGCTGTTCAGGCGCTTGCAGACCTACTGGCCGCGCACGCCAACGACCCGGATTTCGAGATCCACATCGAGGACGTGGCCGTCCAGGCGCGGCACGAACTGCGCGACTGGATACGGCGCGCGCTAATCACTGAACGTGAAGGTCGCGTGTTTGAAACCGATGCGCTCAAGACAGCCATGCGCTTTGTGGCGCAGCTGGACCATCGCATGATGACCTCCACGGCCTCGCGCTTGGCCGTGGTGCAGCGTGAAATAGACAATCTGGCGGCGGCTCTCAACCCCGATCCGCAAAGCCGCACTGCGCATCTGGAGCGCCGCATGGCCGAACTGCAGCAGCAACTGGACGATGTGCGGGCAGGCCGCATCGCCACGCTAACGCAGGAACAGGCTATGGAGGGCATCCGCGAGGTCTATGCGTTAGCCACCAGCCTGCGTGCGGATTTCCGGCGCGTGGAGGATTCATGGCGCGAGGCCGACCGTGCACTGCGCCAGGCCATCATCAGCGCCCAACACCACCGGGGCGCGGTGATGGACCAACTGCTCGACGGCCATGCCAATCTGCTCAACACACAAGAAGGCCGTGTGTTCGAGGGCTTCCAGCAGCAACTCAACCAGCAAAGTGAGCTGGCCGACATGCGTCTGCGCATCCGGGCCATCCTGAAGCACACCAGCGCCAAGCAGGCACTGGACGATGTGCAGCACAGCACCCTGAGCCTGCTGGTGCAGCAGCTCATCAAGGAAGCCCAGGTGGTGCAGGCCGTGCGCGCGCGCAGCGAGCGTGAGGTTAGCCAGTTCATGAAAACCGGCCAGGCCGCCGAGAACCAGCGCGTGGGCCAACTGCTCAACGACATCCTGCAACAAGCCCTGGATGTCGATTGGCAGCGCCAGGCCGTGCGCCGCCAGGATGCACCGCTGCCCCCACTGGGTGTGACGCTGGCCGGTCTGCCGCTGATCGAGCGACTGCGCATCAAGTCGCTCGATGGCGGCGGTGCAGCAGAATTGCTGCTGACTACGCAATATGCCGACCTTGACCAGCTGGAAGAAGAGTTCTGGCAAGCGTTCGAGGGGCTCGACCGTGACGCCCTGCTGGCCCAGACCCTGCAAACCCTGGAGCACAGCGGCCAGCCCATGACCCTGGCCGCACTGGCCCGGGCGCTGCCCCCGGGTGTGCACGATCTGGAAACGCTGTCCCTGTGGCTGACCCTCGCGCGCGCCTCGGGCGCGGCGTTTGATGCGGGGCAGGAGGAACACATCACCACCCAAGACACAGCGGGTGCGTGGCGCTTTACGGTACCGTGCGTGGCACTGGAAGCCGCTGCGCTGCGGGCGGTGGACATAGACAGTTGATATAAAAATGATAGCTGCTTGCGCATATTCCACAATGGCTACAGCCCAAAAACATACCAAAAGCTGAAAGTATCCGATGCCCACCGACACCCCGGACATCTTCGACCAATGGGCCAGCACCACAGCCGACACTGAGAAGGTGCCGCCCTTGCCCGCGTTGGAGTCCGCTGCTGCCACCCCCGCCGCCCTGCGCCGCGCAGTGCAGGAGCTACTCAAGCACGGCTTGCTGGAGCAATTGTCCAAGCCCCATCTGTTTCGCCAGATCACGACCAACACAGCCCGCGTGGATGCACTGCTGGAGCCATTGGACCTGCGGGTGCAGATCGACGACCTGCGTGGCCTGGCCTTTGTCGGGATCGCGGCCACCTACCAACCGGATGGCGAAGACGAGGACGAATGGACGCACCCGCTGGTGCGCCGCCAACGGCTCACGCTGGAGCAATCGCTGCTATTGGCCATTTTGCGGCGCGAGTTTCTGCAACGCGAGCAGGAAAGCGGTCTGGGTACACCCGTGCAACTGGTGGTGGATAGCCTGCTGCCCCAGCTTGAAATCTATCTGGGCAGCACCGGAAGCGATATGCAGGAGCGCAAACGCCTGATGAATCTGCTGGAAAACCTGCGCGGGCACGGCGTGGTGTCCGACGTGGATGAACAGGATAGCTTCACCATCCGCCCGATGATCGTGCACCTGGCCAACCCGGAGAATTTGCAAACCTTGCTGCAACGGCTGCGCGAGATCAGCGGCAACACCGCGAACAGCGTTGCCACGGCGGGGGCAGAGGAATGACCGCCGGATACCGCCTCCAGGAACTGCACTTGTACAACTGGGGCGCCTTCGCAGGCCGCCACGTGGCCCATATCGACCCGGCCAACACCGCCATCATCGGCCCCACCGGCAGCGGCAAGACCACGCTGGTCGACGCGCTGATGACGCTGCTGTGCGCCAATCCACGCTACAACCTGGCCTCGACCGGCGGGCATGAAAGTGATCGCGACCTGGTCTCTTACGTGCGAGGTGCCAGCGGTCCCGGCCACGCCGGCGACGATAGCGACCACCTGGCTCGCAACGGCCGCTGCGTCACTGGTATCGCCGCCCGCCTGGTGCATGGTAGAGATGCAGCGAACAGCGTGCTCATCGGTGCCATTTTCTGGTTCGACGGCAGCAGCTCCGGTGCCACCGACCTGAACCGGCGCTGGTGTTTCGCCCAGGGTGCAGCGCACACCCTTGACGCCTGGCTGGAAGAACACCACCGCGGCGGTGCGCGCGCACTGGGCAAGCTGGAGAAGGCTGCTGAGAACCTGCGCATCTTTTCCAGCAAATCCGCTTATCTGGCTCGGCTGCAAAGTTGCTTTGAGGTGGGTCCCAACGCCTTCACGCTACTCAACCGTGCTGCGGGTTTGAAGCAGCTCAACAGCATCGACGATATCTTCCGCGAGCTGGTGCTGGACGACCACAGCGCTTTTGACGATGCACTCAAAGTGGCGAACAGCTTTGACGAGCTGGCCGCCATCCATGCCGAGTTGGAGTTGGCCAACCGGCAATACGTGGCTCTGCTGCCCCTGCGTGACATGGCGCAGCGCGAGGCCCGGCAACACCAGCACCTCAGCGAATTGCACCTGCTGCAGGCAGCGCTGCCACACTGGTTTGCACAGCAGGGCGTGCGGCTGTGGCAAGCGCGGTGCGATGCCCTGCAGTCCAGTCTGGCGAAGCAGCAGCGTGATATTGACGTCGCTGATGGCACATTGAAACTGGCCCGCACGCATGAACACACGCTACTTGAGACCTACTTGCGTACGGGCGGCGGTGATATCGAATCGCTGCAACAGCTCATCGATGCACAGCAAAAGGCACTGGCGCAAAAGCAAGGGAATCTGACGGACTACCAGGCGCTGACCCGCAACCTGGGCCTGCCGTCCTTGCCCAACCTCAGCGCGCAGGCACTGGCCGACCACCATCAACAGGCCGGGCCCGCGCTCCAGGCCTTGGAAGCACAGCTGAAAGACTTGCAGGAAGCAGCCGAGCAGGCCGTGGCCAACGAGCGCAACGCGCACACCGCACTGGAAGCCTTGCGCGCTGAATTGCAGGCCGTGCGCCAGCGCCCCGACTCCAACCTGCCCACTGCGTTCACCCATTTCCGCGCGGCACTGGCGGAGGTATTGCAGCGTTCACCCGACGACTTGCCTTTTGTTGCGGAACTGGTGGAGGTGCAGAAAAAGCAGCATGCCTGGCGCGGCGCCATCGAACGCGCGCTGGGCAGCCACCGCCTGCGCATCCTGGTGCCACCCGCGTCCATGCGTGACGCGCTCACCTGGGTCAACCAGCGCCACAACCACCTGCATGTGCGCCTGCTGGAGGTGCTTGAACCCGCCCGACCGGTAAGCTTTCTGGGCGACGGTTTTGCCGGCAAACTCAACCTGAGAGACCATGCCTATGCGGGCGCGCTGCGCCAGTTGCTGGCCGACCAGGACCTGCATTGCGTAGACAGCGCCGATGCCCTGCGCACTACCCCGCACGCCATGACCCGGGAAGGCCTGATGTCCGGTAAGGCGCAGCATTTCGACAAGCAGGACCAGAAGCGCATCGACCAGGACTGGATGACCGGTTTTGACAACCGAGACCGCCTGGCGCAACTGCACGCACAGATTACTGAGCACGCCACGCAATGGGAAGTGCTACAAAAAGAGAAGCTGGATGCGCAGTCTGCACAAGCGCTGGCAACCCATTTCATTCAATTGTGGAAGCAATTGCAAACACTGCAGTGGGACGATCTGGACACCGCCAGTGCGCAAACTCAACTGCAGCCCTTGCAGGTACGCCTGACCACCTTGCTCGACCCGCAGTCCGACACCGCGCAGGCGAAGGTACGCTGGGAAGCAGCAAGAGGCCTGAGCCAACAAGCCGATGCAGCGCTGCGCGCGCTGGAGCAGCAATACACCACACTGCAAGCGGAACACCGCCAGGCCGAAAAGCAGCAGGTCGGCTGCACCGCCCGCATGGCCGATCAGCCTGCCAATGCACCTGTATTTGACGAGCAGAGCATGCGCCTGCTGCCCGACGGCCTGCCGGCACTGGACTGCGACCAACTTGACACCCAGGAACGCAAGGTGCTGGCCGACTTGCGCATACACCTGGACACGCAGGCCGGCCAGCTCGCCGAGCTGCACAAAGACATCATCCGCCAGATGGCCAAGGCGCAAAGGGAAGACCGGGGTGCGCTTGCCGAACAGCTGCAGGAAATCGACGCTTTGCCGCCTTATCTGCACCGCCTTCGCGTGCTGGAGGAAGAAGACCTGCCTGCCAAGCGCCAGCGCTTTCAGGACTACCTCAACACCGCATCCGACCAGGGCGTGAGCACCCTGCTGTCCGGCATCGAGGCCCAGGTGGCTGAAATCACCGAGCGCCTGGACCGGCTCAACAACACCCTGGCCCGTGTAGATTTTCAAAGTGGCCGTTACCTGCAGTTGACCCCACAACCGGTCATCCACCCCGTGCTGCAGGATTTGCACAAGACCATGGCGCAATTGCGCAGTGATCGCCTGCGTGACGACGATGGCCGCAGCCACTACCAGGCGTTGCAAACCATGGTGGAGTTGCTTCGCGAACATGCCACCAACCGCCGCACCAAAGCGGCGCAAGCGCTGCTCGATGCGCGCTACCGCCTGCAATTTGCCGTCCATGTACTCGACCGCGAGACCCAACAAGTGCTGGAGCGGCGCACCGGCTCGCAGGGCGGCAGCGGAGGAGAGAAGGAAATCATTGCCAGCTACGTGCTCACTGCCTCACTCAGCTACGCGCTGTGTCCACCAGGACGCAGCCAACCCCTGTTTGCCACCATCGTGCTGGACGAAGCTTTCTCCAAAAGCTCGCAGGCCGTGGCCGCGCGCATCATCCAGGCCTTGCGTGAATTCGGTCTGCATGCCCTCTTCGTGACACCGAATAAGGAGTTGCGACTGCTGCGCAATCACACGCGCAGCGCCGTGCTTGTGCACCGGCTGGGTCGGCAGGCCACGCTGGCATCCCTGAGCTGGCAGGAGCTCGATACACGGGCACAGCAACGGCACGCGATGCATACAAATGACCTGTAGCCCTTTTGGAATATGCGCAGGCAGCTACTTTTTTTATAGCGAATGAAATCCCCACGGCAAATCGCAGAACAGCTGGTCCGCCAATGGCAGCGCGGTGACTGGCGCGAACAGCACTTGTTGCCCGGCACGCAGGCGTGGCCGTTGCAACTGTCCATTGGCGAGCCTGCTGCGCAAATTTTTCGCGACGACAGTGCCCACTTGCGCCAGCATTTGCAGCAGTGGCGCGCCATTGCCGAACAGGGCCCGGGCCAGGTGCAATGGAAGCCACGGCAGTACCGGGGCGGGGCGGCTCCCGTGGATATTCCCGCGCAGTGGATGCTGCGTCCGTCGGACTGCGCGCGGGCATTTGCCCAGTACGGCGGCAGCCACGGCGCACAAGCTAGCGCTGACTACCATGCCTTGGTGACCGTGCTCCCCCAAGTGGATAGCGGCTTTCACCCGCTGCTATTACGTCGGCTCAGTCTGTGGCGCGGCGCGGCGGCTGAGCAGGTCGTTACCGCCACCCGCCTGGCACTGCAACTGGAGCCCGGCTGCGCCCACGGCCGACCGCTGCGCGCCCTGGCAGTGGCGGGTAACGACAGCAAATTTTTCGAGCGC
>CAJBVC010000716.1 GCA_903958915.1 uncultured beta proteobacterium | reverse complement strand
TCTGGCTTGCAGTGCGGCCGCAACTTCGAGGCCGCCCATGCCGGGCATCACGATGTCGAGCAGCACCAGGTCAGGCGCGAGTTGCTCGGCCAGCGCCAGGGCGGCCTTACCGTCGTGGGCCCGGCCCACCACTTCGACCTGCGGCAAGGTCATCAGGAAATTGCGAACCGCCGCGAGGAAGGTCTTGTTGTCGTCTACCAGAAGGATGCGAACAGTCACAGCGCCACTCCCTGCGATGTGCGCCGCGCCACCGCGGAGACCGCGCGCCGGCTTGAGACAGATTTTCCAGAGGGTTGGAACATGGAAACGACTGTAGGCGTGCAGCGCCCCGCGCGAAATCGGGCCAACACCTGAGTCTGCCGGGTAAAACACCTGAGAACCCCGGGATGCCCCTGCAGTTGACGCGGCCTGCGCCAGGCCCGGATCTGCTACGAAGTTTGTAGCTGCCTACGCAATACTGGCGTGCGTGAAAGGGTGTTTTGATGTTGAAGATTTGGCAGATTTTGTGCAACTTGGCTCTTATTGCAGCCCAGGGTGGGAAGAGGCATCCCTGGCCCTTTTGCCTGGCTCCGAACCACTACGGAATAAACGTCTCTATCTGCAAGCCGATTACAGGGCTGAAATGCTTTGCATTGGCAGTAAAGACCGGCCGACCGAGTTCTAGCCCTGTAGCGGCTATCAGTGCGTCACCCAATTGCAGACCGTGTGACATCGCGTAAGCATCTATCAGGTGCATTGCGCGGTTCGAAATCGCTTCGCTGATCGGCACAACCTCCGTGTGGCATAGGGCCAACCCATTCTTTATGCGCGTCAATTCATCTTTGTTGCGGCAGCCCTGCGCAAGTTCCATGTAGGTAACTGCCGAGATGCGCCATGGCACCAGAGTCTGTAACCTGGCAGCGGCACCCACGTGGCCACGTGTCATCCAGATCAGTACGTCGGTATCAATCAGCATCGCTCAGCCCGTGTTCCGCAAGCCATCCAAACCAAATCGCGGGCCACGCAACCAGCGCGCGTAGGCGTCGACATTTGCCACGTCGTTACGATCCTGCCACATACCGAACAATGGGTTGTCGACCACGGCAATCTGCGTCGATTGAGGCGCCGCAGTAACTTCCTCCTCAATGCGCACGGTCACACGGGTATTGCTTGCAACATCAAGTCGGGCGCGCCACGCGCCGGGCAGCTCACTGAGAGCAACGTGTTCAATGACAACGGAGTTCATAGATTTATCCTTGCCCATCTGTTAATAGTTGCTGACACACGACTTGCCGCAGTCCAAGCAACCGAGTTCCGGACATCCGCCATCCGACTTGTCCTGGATCTGAAGCAACTGCGATCAAGTCTACTGCAATGCGATTCAAAGGGATGCATTTGCAATATACGAAGGGTACTAAGGCACGGACTCTTTTGTGGCGACCCAAACCATTGCCCATTGACTGCTTTCTACTTCGGCGAACGAAGTCTTTCTGAGTCCGCCGCCACTGCCCCACCCTCCGCCCGACCTAGATCACTACAAATTCAGGAGCTGCTTACGCAATACTGGCGGGCGTGAAAGGCTCTTTTGACTGATCAATCGTGAAGGAGACGGTGAAGCTTGCGCCGGCGCGGGGGCTGATGTCCAGGGTGCCACCCAGCTGGCGTACCAGGTCAGACACCAGCTGCAGGCCCAGCGTTTCCTTGCGCCGCTGGTCAAAGTCGGGGGGGAGCCCGATCCCGGTATCACTCACGCTCAAACGCCACAGCCCATCTGTGGCGGCGTCGCTGGCGGGCTGCAGGCGCACACGTACCTCGCCACCGGTTTGGCCCTGGAAGGCGTATTTCAGGCTATTGGAGATGAGTTCGTTGACGAGCAGGCCGCAGGGGGTGGCCTGGTCCATGGAGGTGCGGGTGGGTGCCAATTCCAGTGCCAGGCGCACCGCGTTGCCGCCATGCACCTGTGCCCGAAATGCCCCGGTGGCAACCTGCTGCAAATACAGGTGCAGGTCGATCGAGGAAAAGGTGCCACTGCGGTACAGCGTTTCGTGGACCAGCGCCATGGAGCGTATGCGTCCCTGCATCTCCCGCAGAACGACGCGTGTGCTGGCGTTCTGGGCGCGGCCATCTTCCAGGCGCAGCAGGCTGGTGATGACCTGCAAATTGTTCTTCACGCGGTGGTGCACTTCGTTCAATAGCGCAGTTTTCTCCTGCAGCGACGCCTGCAGGGCGTCCTCGGAATGGACCCGTTGCGTCACGTCCAGACAGGTCCAGAGCGATTCATTGCTGTGGGCGCGCAGCAATGCGCCGCTGATGTCGACCCAGATGTGCTGGCCGTCTTTGCGCCGGAAT
>CAJBVC010000715.1 GCA_903958915.1 uncultured beta proteobacterium | reverse complement strand
CTTGGTGAACGCTTCGACGTAGTCGGCATTCACACGGGCAGCACGCTCGAGCAGACGGCTGTGAAGGTAGAACACGTCGCCAGGGTAGGCTTCACGGCCTGGAGGGCGGCGCAACAGCAACGACACCTGGCGGTAGGCAACCGCCTGCTTGGACAAGTCGTCGTACACGATCATGGCGTCTTCACCACGGTCGCGGAAATACTCGCCCATGGTGCAGCCGGAGTAAGCCGACACGTACTGCATGGCAGCCGACTCGGAAGCCGTAGCGGCCACCACGATGGTGTACTCCATTGCGCCGGCTTGTTCCAGGGCACGCACCACGTTCTTGACCGATGACGCCTTCTGGCCAATAGCCACGTAGACGCAGGTCATGTTCTGACCGCGCTGGTTGATGATGGCATCAATCGCAACGGCAGTCTTGCCGGTCTGGCGGTCACCAATGATCAGCTCGCGCTGACCACGACCCACCGGCACCATGGAGTCGATCGATTTCAGTCCGGTGGCCATCGGCTGGCTCACCGACTGGCGCGCAATCACGCCTGGTGCTACTTTTTCGATCACGTCAGTCATCTTGGCGTTGATCGGGCCCTTGCCGTCGATGGGCTGACCCAGCGCGTTGACCACGCGGCCTTTGAGTTCGGGACCCACCGGCACTTCCAGAATGCGCCCGGTGCATTTGACCGTGTCGCCTTCGGAAATGTGCTCGTACTCACCCAAAATCACGGAGCCCACCGAGTCACGCTCGAGGTTCAGCGCCAGACCAAAGGTGGGCAGGCCATCGCTGCCAGCCGGGAATTCAAGCATTTCGCCCTGCATCACATCGGACAGGCCGTGGATGCGGCAAATACCGTCGGTTACCGACACGACAGTTCCCTGGTTGCGAATATCGCTACTCGCGGCCAGGCCTTCAATGCGGCTCTTGATCAGTTCAGAAATTTCTGCGGGATTGAGTTGCATGACTCTTTCCTTCTTTCGTTAAATTGTGGCCAACAGCCAAGGCGTGCGCCTCAGGCAGTGAGGGCTACTTTCATTTGTTCCAAACGGGCTTTGACAGAAGTGTCGAGCACCTCGTCGCCGACCACCACGCGAATGCCGCCAATCAGTTCTGGCTGCAGGACCACCGACACGTTGAGCTTGCGGCCAAAGCGCTTTTCCAGCATCACCGCAACATCTTGTAGCGCCGTCCCATCGATCGCAAACGCGCTGTAAACCAGCGCATCGCTGGAGCCGCTTTGCGCATTTTTCAATGCACGAAACTGCGTTGCGATCTCCGCCAAGGCGTTCAGCCGACCGTTTTCAATCACGGTACGCAGAAAGTTCCTGGCCTGATCTGGCAGAGCCGACTTGGCAACGGAGGTGATCAGGTCAAAGACTTGATCCACCGTCACCTTGGGGTTGTCGGCGAACTGCAGCAACTGTGCGTTTTGCGCAATTGCACCTAGTTCATCCACCCAACCGGCAGCGGTCGCCAGGTCCGAGGCAGAGGCCTTGAACAGCGCTTCCGCGTAAGGCCGGGCAATAGTGGCAAGTTCAGCCATGGCAACTTCCCTTTTTAGAGCTCGGTCTTCAAGCGGCCAAGCAACTCGGCGTGGACGCCCGCGTTGACTTCCTTGCGGAGAATCTGCTCGGCACCCTTGACCGCCAGCGCTGCGACCTGCTCGCGCAGCACCTCACGCGCCTTGATCGTTTGCTGCTCGGCTTCCGCCTTGGCAGCAGCAATGATCTTGTTGCCCTCTTCCACGGCCTTGACCTTGGCTTCTTCCACGATGGTCTGACCACGGCGTTCGGCGTCAGCCAGGCGCGCCGCAGTTTCGGTGCGGGACTTGACCAGCTCCGCTTCAACCCGCTTGTTGGCAGACGAGAGCTCGGATTTGGCTTTGTCAGCCGCTGCCAGTCCGTCGGCGATTTTGCTGGCACGCTCGTCCAGTGCAGCCGCAATGGGCGGCCACACCAGCTTCATCGTGAACAGCACAAGCAGCGCGAAGACGATGGCTTGCGCCACCAGTGTTCCATTAATGCTCACAGTAGGTCTCCCTCAACGAGGCGTTGCGGACAGGCTTACTTGGCCAACGTAGCGAGTTGGGCCAGGAACGGGTTGGCAGTCGCAAACCACAGAGCAATACCAGTACCGATAATGAAAGCCGCGTCGATCAGACCGGCCAACAGGAACATCTTGGTTTGCAGTTCACCCATGAGCTCGGGCTGGCGTGCCGCCGATTCAAGGTACTTGCTGCCCATGATGCCGATACCGATACAAGCACCCAAAGCGCCCAGACCAATGATCAGGCCGGCAGCCAGAGCAACAAAACTAATGACTTCCATGATGACTCCTTAAAGAACTAAAAAAGAAAACAAAAACAAACTCAACCGAACCGAAAACTCAGTGTGCGTCGTGTGACTGGCCGATGTACACCAGCGTCAGCATCATGAACACAAAAGCCTGCAGGGTGATGATCAGGATGTGGAACACTGCCCACGCCCAACCCGCCACCACATGCAGCAGCAGCAGCGCCAAGCCCGAAGGCTGGAACGAAAATGCCCAGGCCCCACCCAGAAGGGCAATCAGCATGAACACCAACTCACCTGCATACATGTTGCCAAACAGTCGCATGCCGTGCGACACCGTCTTGGCGATAAATTCAATAATCTGCATGGCCAGGTTGATCACCGCCAGAATGACGAAGAAAACCGGGTTTTTGCTGGTTCCAAACGGCGCAGTCACCAGTTCGTGCGCCCAACCACCCACACCCTTGATCTTGACGTTGTAGACCAGGCACACCAGCAGCACAGACACCGACATGCCCATGGTCACCGACAGGTCGGCCGTGGGCACCACGCGCAGATACGCGTCATGGCCGGGTGTGCCATAAATCATGTTCCAGATCGTTGGCAGCAAGTCCAGCGGTAACAGATCCATGGCGTTGAGCAGGAAAATCCAGACAAACACCGTGAGCGCCAAGGGGGCTACGAGTTTG
>CAJBVC010000714.1 GCA_903958915.1 uncultured beta proteobacterium | reverse complement strand
CGCTGTCCACCAAACTGGGCCTTACCACCCAATGGCTGCTGGGTAACCAAACTGTACGGACCAGTTGACCGGGCGTGCATCTTGTCGTCCACCAGGTGGTGCAACTTCAGGTAGTGCATGTAACCGACCGTAGTGGTGCGCTCGAACGCGTCACCGCTGCGGCCGTCATACAACTGGGCCTGTGTACGCGCGGCAGTCAGACCCTTGGCCTTGGCAACATCTTCAGGGAAGGCCAACTGCAGCATGTCGCCGATTTCCTGCTCGGTTGCGCCATCAAACACAGGCGAGGCAAACGGCACGCCATTGGTCAACTCTTGTGCCATGCTGCGGATTTCGTCATCGGACAACTGATTCAGATCTTCCTTGCGACCGGTTCCGTTGTAAATGCGATCGAGGAAACCACGTATCTCCGCAGCCGCCGCTTCACGTTGCAACATGTCACCGATGCGTTGGCCCAATCCCTTGCCAGCCCAGCCCAGATGGACTTCCAAGACCTGTCCAATGTTCATACGTGACGGAACACCCAGGGGGTTCAACACGATGTCCACCGGCGTACCGTCGGCCATGTAAGGCATGTCTTCCACGGGAGTGATCTTGGAGACCACACCCTTGTTACCGTGACGCCCGGCCATCTTGTCACCCGGTTGCAAGCGACGCTTGACCGCAATGTAGACCTTGACCATCTTTAGCACACCAGCGGGCAACTCGTCACCCTGCGTCAGTTTCTTGCGCTTTTCCTCAAAAGCCAGATCAAAACTGTGGCGGGTTTGCTCGTTCGACTTTTTGATGCTCTCCTGCTGATTTGCAACATCCTCGTCGGCCGGACGGATATCAAACCAATGGAATCGATCCACCGATGTCAGATACGCCTTGTCGATCTTGGTGCCCTTGGCCAGCTTGTTGGGCCCACCATTGGCGGCCTTGCCAACAAGCAGTTTCTCCAAACGGTCAAAGGCGTCGTCTTCCACAATGCGCAGCTGATCATTCAAGTCAAGACGGAAGCGTTTGAGCTCGTCATCAATAATCTGCTGAGCGCGGCGGTCTCGGGTGATACCTTCACGGGTGAATACTTGCACGTCGATCACGGTGCCTTGGGAACCCTGGTCAACTCGCAACGAGGTGTCCTTCACGTCGCTGGCCTTTTCACCGAAGATGGCGCGCAGCAGCTTCTCTTCTGGAGTCAGCGTCGTTTCACCCTTGGGTGTGACCTTGCCAACCAGCGTGTCGCCAGGCAAAACTTCGGCACCCACATAGATGATGCCGGACTCGTCCAAGCGGTTAAGTTGCTGCTCACTCAGGTTGGGGATGTCGCGGGTAATTTCTTCGGCACCCAACTTGGTGTCGCGCGCCATCACCACCAGTTCCTCGATATGGATCGAGGTGTAGCGGTCTTCGGCGACCACGCGTTCGCTGATCAAAATCGAATCCTCGAAGTTGTAGCCGTTCCATGGCATGAACGCCACCAGCATGTTTTGCCCGATAGCAATTTCACCCAAATCGGTTGAAGCGCCGTCTGCAATTACATCACCCTTGGACAGCCTGTCGCCTTTTTTGACGATGGGTCGCTGATGAATGTTGGTGTTTTGATTGGAGCGCTGGTACTTGATCAGGTTGTAGATATCCACACCGACTTCGCCGGCTTGCGCTTCTGCGTCATTCACACGGATCACCACGCGTGTGGCATCAACGTAATCGACCAGACCGCCACGTGTTGCAACGACCACGGTACCCGAGTCCACCGCTGCCACGCGCTCGATACCGGTTCCAACCATGGGCTTTTCCGGACGCAAGACAGGAACGGCCTGGCGCGACATGTTGGCGCCCATCAAGGCCCGATTCGCGTCGTCGTGCTCGAGGAACGGAACCAGTGAAGCTGCCACCGAGACAATCTGAGCGGGAGACACGTCCATGTATTGAACACGCTCGGCACCTACAAGAATGGACTCGCCTTTTTCGCGGGCAGACACCAGATCGCCAGTCAACACACCGTCTTTGTCCAAGGTCGCATTAGCCTGGGCAATCACGTACTTACCTTCTTCGATGGCAGACAAGTAATCGATTTCTTTCGTCACCTTGCTGTCGACAACCCGGCGGTACGGCGTTTCGATGAAACCATACTCATTCAAACGGGCGTACAACGCCAACGAGTTGATCAGGCCGATATTTGGGCCTTCAGGCGTTTCAATTGGGCACACGCGGCCGTAGTGGGTAACGTGCACGTCACGCACTTCAAAGCCAGCACGCTCACGAGTCAGACCACCTGGGCCAAGAGCCGATACACGACGCTTATGGGTGATTTCTGCCAGCGGGTTGGTCTGGTCCATGAACTGGGACAGTTGCGACGCGCCAAAAAACTCTTTCAAAGCAGCGGAAATGGGCTTACTGTTGATCAGGTCATGCGGCATCAAGGGCTCTTGCTCAGCTTGACCCAAGCGCTCCTTGACAGCCTTCTCGATCCGGGCCAAGCCAGTGCGGTACTGGTTCTCTGCCAACTCACCAACACAACGCACGCGGCGATTGCCCAAGTGATCGATATCATCCACTTCACCACGGCCATTGCGCAGATCCACCAGAATCTTGACCACTGCCAGGATATCTTCGTTGGTCAGCACCTTGGGGCCGGTGGACTCCGCCCGACCCATCTTGGCATTGAACTTCATGCGTCCAACACGAGACAGATCGTAGGTGTCGGGGTTGTAGAACAGGCGCTGGAAGAGGGCCTGCACCGCGTCTTCTGTTGGTGGCTCGCCAGGACGCATCATGCGGTAGATGGCAACCCGCGCCGCAAACTCGTCCACCGTTTCATCGGTGCGCAATGTTTGCGAGATGTAGGCGCCTTGGTCAAGTTCGTTGGTGTAGATGCAAGGCAGATCCT
>CAJBVC010000713.1 GCA_903958915.1 uncultured beta proteobacterium | reverse complement strand
GTTCGGCAGAATCGCAACGGGCTATACGCAACCCATTGACCCATATAGCGATTTCCGAGGGAAATTCCGATGCACCCCGAAAAGTTCGGAAGGGAGTTCGGAGCTCAGTTCAGGGAAATTGGGACGTAAAAAAAGCCCTTGAAAATCTTGGGCTTAGTGAGTGCTATCAATTTTGTAGCTTGTCTTAAGAGTCCGCTGCTCTACCAACTGAGCTAAGTTCCCTTGGTGTCTCGATTTGGCACGATCAGCAGAGGGATAACCCACCGTGCGCCGGGCTGAATTCTAGCAGGAAACCGGAGGACTTTTCGGGGACGTTCTGGGGTGGCTGGAGGGCAGTTTGTAGGGGCACTATGGCCTATCTCGAGGGCCTAGGGAAGGTTACCGCCCTGCCCTATTTGGTGGTATGGATTGGGGCAGCGGGTTCCGAGGCCGCACTGGGAGCACATCAACGGATACTTCAAGGCATACCGCCCAGTCATGCACCTACTGGCCCAGATCCATGGTCCAGTAATTGCTGTATGTGGCGCTGCTGTTGTTTGCACATGCGACGCCGACCTCACGGTTCGCGGGATTCATCATGTTGACACAATGTCCCGGACTGTTAAGCCAATGATTCACGACCTGCTCTACGGTCACATCCCCCGCCGCAATGTTTTCTCCGGCAGCACTGTAGTTGTAACCGGCGGCAGTGAGTCGTTGGGTGAAGGTTCTCCCGTCCAGGCTGTCGTGCGAAAAGTAGTTGTTTTGCGCCATATCGCTTGAGTGGCCATTTGCTGCCTGCTCTAACAAATTGCTCCAATTCAACGCTGGCGTTGGGAGGTAGCTTACTGTGCCGCACATAGCACCGGCGGCCCTCAAGGCATTGACGCGCTGCAGGACTTCTGCCTTAAAGTCGCTGGTACCACTGGACTGACAACTGGCCGCGATCGCAGTGTTGGTGGTGACGATTGCTGGCATTGCTGGCATTGCTGTCTGGACTGGAGATGCGTTGCCCAACGGGGCGGATGAAAGTGCCGAGCTATCGACTGTTGTGTCAGCTGAGCCACCGCCACAGGCGACCACAGCGCAATACAGGAAAAGCACTAGGCCGGTGCGCTTGGCCCGCCTTAATTCTTGATCATTCAATGTAGGGAGCTCTCTGAACGGAAACGACCCCCATTGTCTTCTCGTCAGATAAAGAAGAAGTGAAATCTATGTAAGCAAAAGTAATAACGAACTTGGGCACCTACTTGGCCAGGACCCACGTAACTCCAAAAACTACCAGTAATAGGCCGCTCAAAATCGGCAGCAGAATCCTCAATGCCGTTTTGGCATGTGCGTTCGACATCCGGCGTGTAAACCAAGCCACTGGAAGCCACAACACCAGGGCTAGTGCGCCAAACAGGATGGTAGCCCAAATGAGCAGGACATACATTGAGCCCATCTGGTCAGAGGCATAGGAATATCCCGGGGCAACTGACGCCCACACCGCAAACACTACCCTCATACGATTTGATGTACTCACCATCAGAACGTCCCAGGAGTTCCGGTCAATCCTGCTGCTTCACCACTGGCCCCACCACACCGTTCAGGTTCGATACCAAAGCCTTGCGATACTCCGAGACGTAAAACTCTACCGCACCTTCCTGATCGTCTCCATTGCTGGAGTGAGACAGGAAATTGAAGGCGTTGTAACGTCCGGCAGCAAACAGGATGGCAGCACTGACTTCACCATCATTGCCGTGTTCGGCCAGTTCATTGGCGAGGTGAATGAATTTGTCTACAAGCTGGAGAAATTCTGGTGGGTAGGGCATGCAAGCATTTTGCCAAGTTTCCGTGACTTCTCGCTAACGTGTGTCGCAAAGTGTTCCATGCAAGGGCCAGTCCAGCTGGAAAATCCGAGTCGATATACTTTCGACAATGTGCCGATTCGAGCGACACTACCGATTGCAAATGTTTCAGGTTCGCTTATTGATCGTTGACAGCAGCAAAGGATTGCAGTCCTATATACGGCAACTGTTCGAGACATTTGGCTTTGATCCCAGGCTCATCAAGACGGCGAACAGACCCGACAATGCTCTAGAAGTCTCCAAGGATCTAAGGCCAGACTTCTTACTCACGGACTGGTTCCCAACTGAAGAATTGACTGGGATCAAGTTACATCAAGAGATCGTAGCGTACAGCCCAGATTGCAAGTTTGCGATGCTGAGTACAGATGTCGGTTCTGAGAAATCCGAGTTGGCTAAGAGGGCTGGAGCAATTTTTCTTCAGGTCAAACCTTGCTCGGCGGTCGATTTGCGCACTGCCTTGGGTAAGGCGCTGCAACAGCTTTCGGCAGAGATTCCCAGAATCAATGGCCATGTTGGTGAGATGACGGCAGCAGCAGCAAGGCACTTGGCGGCATTGAAGTTGGCTGAGAAATCGAATCACTTTGCTCCAGGTGACAAAGTGCAGTACAAAGGTCGCGCGGATACCGTTTTGAACGTGATCTTTCGTCATGGGGACATGGTGGTGCAGTTACATGGCGTTGCCGGAATGGTACCCGCCAGCCAAGTTCTCAAGCTTTGACAAGTCTTCAGCAACTGCCAACGCAGATAGTTCCCAACACGCGCATCAACCTCGTCACCCCCTTCGCCGAAAAAGACGCCGTCAAAGCCCTTGGAGCCCGTTGGGATGCAGCCAAAAAGGTTTTGTACATCACCGATGTGGCTGACCTCACTCCGTTCTTGCGATGGATTCCGGATCTGGAGAAGGCTACGGAAAGGTCAGTTGGCAACGCTGTTCATGCAACTGGGAACGTTGCGGTTGCAGCTATCAGGCGCTCTGAGGGGGGCATTACGACGTCTGTCGTGGCGGTCGTTGGTTGTGACTGCAAGGTACTGCCTTGGGAGGATTGCGGGCACACCGCTGGACTGCCAGGCTCGTAGTCAAGCCAGAATTTGGCGTGTTTGCTGAGTGCCAGTGCGCGTCCACTAGCGCCTGCACAGTTCTCCAATCTAGTGAATGCTGCTGGAAATCGATGGATATCGCAACGCCTCATCGGCAGTCCACAGCCGGGCCAAACCATTGACCCACGTCAACATGTTGTGAAATCTCCTGAACGATGACCTGTTTGGGGGACACCATTGATTTTTTGCTTATTTGAATTTCGTATTTGTAGTTGCCATACTTGGCTACGACAAGGCACAAGTTGCCATAGGTCATTCCGGTAAGCGGCGATAGTTAGTCACAGCCTTGTTGCCAAGGTTTGGGAATCGACAACGGTTCCTGGCTTGGCTGGGCGGTGTGAGGGTGGAACAAATGAATAAACTGATTCGCAACATTGCAATGTGGGTGTTAATGGCACCCGTGCTAATGTGGTTCGCGCCGAGTGCCAATGCACAGTGTGCCTTCCAGTCCATCAGCTATGGCCAGACCGTCGACGGCTCACTAAGCACCACCGATTGCACCGACGATGTCAACGGTACCCTGTATTACGCAGACTATTACCAGTTCACTGGAGTCGCTGGTGAAAAGATTGCCATACAGATGTCTTCCACCGGTTTTGACAATTGGCTGGTGTTGTGGTTTCCGTCTGGAAACTACACCAACAACGACAACGGCGGCGGCGGCACCAACGCACGCATCCCTGCCACCTCGGGTTACTACACACTTCCGGAAAGTGGCACATACCTTTTGGAAGCCACCAGTTATGTCAGTAAGGCAACCGGCAGTTACACACTGTCCATTGCGAAGGAAGCGTCTGGCAGCGAGGGTGCGCTGAGCGTCTTGGGTGGATGGAATCTTTTGGGTAACAGTTCAAGCACAGCGCTCAACGTGGCAAGTGCATTTGGCGACTCGTCCAAGGTCAATACCGTATGGAAATGGAACGCTGCCAAGTCAAAATGGGCGTTCTACACACCGACTCAAGCCGATGGTGGAGCGGCCTATGCGGCCAGCAAGGGCTACGACCTGATGACTTCGGTGGCCGGCGGCGAAGGTTACTGGCTGTATGCGAAAGTACCGTTCACTGTGGCCCTGCCCACAGGCTCCCCGATCGACTCCGCATCATTCAAGAACTCGCAATCAGAGTGGAGTCTGATCGCCGTCGGCGATAACAAAACCCCGAGCGCCTTCAACAGTGCAGTGAGCACCACAACGCCTGCCGCCGGGCAAGTTCCGAACAACTATACCTCGCTGTGGGCCTGGGATACGGCTCTTGCGAAATGGTACCTGTATGTACCCAGCCTGGATGCCACAGGCGGGCTAGCCTCGTATATTCAAACCAAGGGTTATCTCGACTTTGCGGCCACCAATAAGAAACTCGCCCCAGGGATGGGGTTTTGGATCAATAGGTCGGCAGTACCTGCCGGGCCTGTTACCGGTGGAACCTATAGCGTGGGCGACTTTGCGGTGACGATTACCGAAAACTCCATTCCACCGAGTGTGAACGCAGCACCGGTTGCGACACCGTTAGCCGCGGTTCCCGCCGATATCAAGGTCAGCAGCTATGAGACCAATGTGACAAGCGGTGCCAAGGCGTACCAACTGACATTGGGCAACGCCGGCTTTGCGACCAGCGTCGTGGGGAGCGTACAGCTACGGGTACCGTTTGATCGAAGTCTGGTGCCAGACAAGACAAAGGTTGACAGCTTGCATCTGTTGGTGCGCGTTTTCAATTCCGCTGACAAGTCAGTCGTAACTCTCACGGGTCAGCTAGTGGAAGACACTGTATTGGTGGACCTCACGGGTTTTCCGGCCTCGGCCACAGCCATGGTGGTGTTCAATCCCAATATGGATGTTGCGGTAACCGATAGTCCTGTTGTATCAGCAAGTTTGGTCCACCGGGCGGCAGCACTGTCGGCAACCACCTGGCCATCCAGGAATTGGGCGGTGGTGTATGACGCTGCTGCTGTCTCGCCGTCGATACAGACCTACCTGGGCGCAGTGGGTGCACCCACGCCCGCACAGATCAAGGCGGTCGTCAAAGACCAGATTGCCAGCCACGCGGCGGACGCGGCGGCCATTTACCAGGGCGCCAGTTTCAGATCGCCGACCCTTTATGTCGCCAAGTCGGTGGCAGAGGTCGGGGGCGTCGAGTACGGAGTGACCCCACGCTATGTCATTCACTTCCAGACACAGGAAAGCAATAAGTTCACGTCCAACGACGCCAACGAACTGATCCAGGCCGACGGCAACCACTATGGCCGCGTGTACATCGAGGATGCCACCATCAACCGCAAGATGGAAGTCGTGGGGTCCACGGTCTATGCCGCGATCGCCCACGAGTTGCTACACGCTGTGCAAAGCGGTTATGGACTCTCTGGGAAGGAGCTACTGCGCGGTGTGCGGGAGGGGACTTCTACTGCCTACGGCGTGCTGCTGGACCGTCGCCACAATGGCGATCCGGCGGCGATTCCACTGGTGCGGCAGTGGACAGGAAAACCCACCGCCATTGCCGGTGAAACCTTTAAATTGGACAACTATTTACTGGTGGAGAGACGGGACGGGTCTGCATATACCAATCAGGATTTCTTTGTTTACCTCGCTCGAAAGATTGGCAACAACGATTTCAAGTTCCTGGCCACCCTGTTTGAGCAGCTGCGCCTGGCGACAGAAGACGAAGCACGAAAACTGGCGACGCCAGCGGATGTCGCCAATTCACTGGCCAGCCCCGAATTGCTGACCGTGCTCAAAGGTTTTGATCTTTTCCTCAGCGGCAACTACAGCACCACGTTGGCAGCCGAGTACAAGGACTTCGTAAGGCAACGTCTCATGGAACACAACGTGGCGAGCC
>CAJBVC010000712.1 GCA_903958915.1 uncultured beta proteobacterium | reverse complement strand
TGCTTCACACGCCTCCAGCAGTCCCACCAGCTCCCTGCACACGACGCCAAGTTGTTCAGTGTCAATGGCCTCGCCCCCGGCCACCGGCGCTTGTGTGGGTTCGGGAAATGCCGCACGGATACCCAGCACGAGGTCGACGAGATGGGACTCCAGCGCCGTCACCATGGCCGGCACTCCGGGTGATGCGCTGTCGGCCTCCAGTGCCGACTCGATCTTCGCGGCCAGATCGCGGCAGCGCATGGCGCCAATATTGGCGGCCACTCCGCGCAGCGTATGCGCTTCACGCAACGCAAGCTCTGGAGCACCCGCCTTCAGGGCCTGGGCAATGCGCTGCGACGCGTCCGCCATCGTGGCGCAGAACTGCTGCACCATGCGCGTGTAGAGCTCAGGGTTGTCCACACAGTGGCGCATTCCCTGAACCTGGTCAAGCCCGTTGACCTCCGGCCACGTGACGCGCTTCGCCACGGGTCTGGCAGGCAGGATACGCCTGCCCACGGGAAGCACCGGCTTGCACCAGCGCAACAGACATTGGTACAAGGCCTTGGGGTCAATTGGCTTTGTCAAGTGTTCATTCATGCCCTCTGCCAGACATCGAGCGCCTTCCGCCGCCGACGCATGGGCGGTCATGGCGATGATGGGAAGATTGATGAAGCGCTCCTGCCGGCGCAACGCCAATGTCGCCTGGTGACCATCCATGATGGGCATCTGCAAATCCATGAACACCAGATCCCACGGCAGAGGCTCGGGAGCGGAGTTGAGCACATCCAGTGCTTCCTTGCCGTTGCAGGCAATCGTCACAGTGATGCCAAACGTCTCCATGAGCTCGGTAGCAATCTGCTGGTTGATCTCGTTGTCTTCTACCAGCAACACCTTGACACCATCGAGCTGTCCTGCCTGGGTCACCACGTTCTGGACGTCGGTCACAGGCTGAAGCGGGTGCACCAGTCCGGCCAGTGCATCCCACAATCGTGACTGGCTCACGGGCTTGTCCAGGAATGCCACCGCTCCGGCGGCCTGGCCGGCCTCGCGCACCTCTTCGGCACCAAAAGCGGTCACAATGACCACCTCGGGGTGGTGCTGCAATTCCTTTCTTTGGCCAATACGCCGCGTAGCCTCGACACCATCCACTTTGGGCATCTGCCAGTCCATCAGCACCAGCCTATAGGGGTCGACCTCATCGGCTTCCATCAAAGCGGTCATGCACTCGTCGGCACTCGCAGCGCTTTCTGCCCTCAGCCCCAGTGACGACAATTGCTCCGAGAGAATCTGCCGCGCGGCTGGATTGTCGTCCACCACCAGTACATGCAAACCGCGCAGTTCAGCCACGGGCACCTGGGTGCGGCGCTGCTGGTTCGACACTTCCAGCCATACGTTAAAGGTGAACGTGCTGCCCTTTCCCGCCACCGAAGCGACGGAGATCGTGCCCTGCATCATTTCTACAAACCGCTTGGAAATCGCCAGGCCCAGCCCGGTGCCGCCGTAGTGGCGTGTGGTGGACGAGTCCGCCTGGGTAAAGGCTTCAAACAGTCGTCCGCACTGATCGGGCGTCATACCAACGCCCGTGTCTTCCACATCTACCTGCAACTGGACCTGATGGCCATCGCGCTGCGCTACCGCCACCTTGACCTTGACTTGGCCCTTGTCGGTGAATTTGATTGCGTTCTGCACCAGGTTGGTCAGCACCTGACCCAGGCGAACCGCATCACCCACCAAGCCGTCGGGCACGCGTGGCTCGACGTGAATCAAGAATTCCAGGCCCTTTTCCTGCGCCTTCTGTGCCACCAGGGTGGTGGTGCGGTCCAGCACATCGTCCAGCCAGAAAGGCACGCTCTCCAGGCCCATCTTCCCGGCCTCGATTTTTGAAAAGTCGAGAATATCGTTGATGATCGTCAGCAAGGCGTTGCCGGCGGTATTGATCTTTTGCACATAGTCGAGCTGGCGCGGCGACAACTCGGTGCGCAGTGCCAGGTGCGACAGGCCAATGACCGCGTTCATGGGGGTACGAATTTCGTGGCTCATGTTGGCCAGAAACTCGCTCTTGGCGCGTGTCGCTTCTTCGGCCCGGTCGCGTGCGTCCTGCAGTGCGACGGCCTGGTCCAGTAACGTCTGCTTCTGCGCCTCCAACTCGGTGGCGGACTCTTCAAGGTTGACGGCCTGAATTTGCGTTTGTTGCAAGAGGTCGCGGGCCATCTGATTGCGCCGCAATATCTCCAGGTTCAGGGAAATCAGTGGCAGCATCCCGTCGAGAAGTGCTTGCTCTACCCCCCCGAGTTGTTTCACCGCAGCCAACTCCATGACGCCAAGACACTCCCCTTGCGTCGACAACACGGGCACGATGCGAACCCAACTGGGCGTGGCATCCAGCATGCCGGAGTGAATTCTGCAACTCTCTGGCGCTGGGCAGGTCACCAAAATCGGCTTGCCGTCTTTCGCACATTGGCCCAGCAACCCATCGCCCAACGAAAACCATGGCAACACCGATGCCTGATCCGAAACCCCATAGCCGCCCTGGTAGGTATAGCATCCTTGCGACTCATTGAGCACATAAAGCATGCCAAACTGAACCTGCAGCAGTGGTGCCAGCACGCCCATCAGTGTGTTGGCAAATTCATCCTGCATCTCGATGGCCTGCACCTGCACGGCGATGGCCGCGGTGCTGGCCTTGATCCAGCGCAGCTCCTCGGCGGCTTGCGCCTCCCTCTGCAGCACCT
>CAJBVC010000711.1 GCA_903958915.1 uncultured beta proteobacterium | reverse complement strand
TCCGTGTGGGGAACCTGTTGCTCCAGTTCGCCAGTGGCTATCTTTTCGATGCACAGGCGCAAACTCTCACTTGGGCGGCGCACCGAGGCGGCAAACAAAGTCCCCAACCCCAGACCCGAAAAAATGACCAATATCAGAAGGGTGACGGAACCGCGTTCGATCTGGCGGGCCGTGACCTCCGATTCTGTGGCCACCTGCTGCGACTTTTCCTGCTTGCGTTGCACCATTTGGTTCATCAATTGGTCGACTTCGGCAAATACCCGGATATTGTCGTCACTGGATAGGAACAGAGTGACGGCGTCTGCCTCTGAAGGCTTGCGCGATGTCTGCAGCAGTTCGATGATATGGTCAACATTGCGTTCGTACTGGGTCAGCGATCTGGAAATGGAAAGCAGCATGGCGCGTCCCTCGGTCCTTAGCTGCAGCTCTTGGCTTTTTGCCAGTGCCAGATGCAGTTGGGTGCGGGCCGCCTCCAGGTCAGCCCTGGCTTTTGTGCGTCCTGCCTCGTCCACAGCCAGGGCCATCTGACGCAAATCGCGCCCCATTTCCATCAGGTTGGCGCTGGCAGTCAGTACCGCCGATACGTCCTGTTCAATCCGATAGACGTGTTGCATTTCTTCGTTTTGGGTGCGTGCCTGGTAGAGGGACTGCAAGCCCATCAGCAACACCAAAAGCAGCAGCGAACCCAGGCTCAAGGCCAGCTTGGTGTTGAGTTTGAGCGATTCCAGAAATTTCATCTTTATGCTTTGTTGAGTTGCTTCAGCCTGGCAGACACAGGCTGACGCGCGTGCCAAAATTCACTTCGCTGCTGATGGCGAGATCACCGCCATGCAGGTCAATGATTTCCTTCACGATGCTCATGCCTAACCCGGTGCCTGATGTCTTGCCAGAGGTGTCGGCCCGGTAGAAGCGCTCACAAACGCGGCCCAGTTGCTCGGGGGTCATGCCGATGCCATGGTCAGTGATGTGAATCCAGGTGCGGGGCGCTGGTCCGGCGCGGTTCTGGGTCTCTACCGAAAGCACCACCGGGCCGCCGGCCGGTGAATATTTGTAGGCGTTGGACAGCACATTGAGTAAGGCCTGGCGAAGCTTCCCGGAGTCGGCCAGCACAAGCACCTTTTCTTCTGGAAGAATGAGTTCCAACGGAGCGCGTCCGTCGGGTGGAATGAAGGACTTGGCCAGTTCTTGAGCCAGGTCCTGCAGGCAGACCTGGCTGTATCGGAAGTCCTTTCCACGCCGCGATTCAATGCGTGCCAGGTCCAGCAGTTCATCCAGGATCTTGGCCATCAGCTTCGACTGTTTATAGATGATTCCCAGGAACTCATGCCGTGCGTCGCTGTCAAATTCCTGGTTGAGTAGGATTTCAGCAAACCCCAGGATGCTGGCCATGGGCGTGCGCAACTCATGTGCGGCGGTCGACAAGAACTCGCTCTTCATCTGGTCGACTTCGGTCTCATGCGTGACGTCGCGGAAATACAGAACTTGTGACACCGAACCCGAGTCACTCAATCGCAAACCAGTTTTCAGCACCCGCTTGCCGTCGCCAGTGATCTCCAGGG
>CAJBVC010000710.1 GCA_903958915.1 uncultured beta proteobacterium | reverse complement strand
GGCAAACGCGCCTGGGGCCTGACGCTGCACCCCGACGGAAAAACCTTGTATGTGGCCAATGGCTTGTCTGACGACATGACGCTGGTCGACACTGCCGCTGGCAAGGCGATTCGCACCGTGGCCGTGGGCCGCGTGCCACACAGCCTGCTGGTGCAGCCTTGAGTTGGGGGTATTGATGAGTTTCGCGCTGCGTGGTTTGGGGTACTGGTTGGGGCTGGTCGGTGTGTGGGCCGCAGTTGGGGCTGGCCTGAGCACGAACGCCGCTGCGGCGGCACCTGCGCTGACCGTGCCTGTGGCGTTGGTGTCACTGGCCAATGACCCGCGTTATGCGCCCCGGCGGCTGGAGCGTGCCTACCCTGGCCACCCCACCGGGCGCATTCTGGACGCGGCGCAAATGGCGGTCAACGACACCGCTCTGGAGTTGCAGGAAAGCGGCATCACCCTGGTGCTGCGCGAATTCAGTGTGGCGGATGCCGCCGAGCTGCCCAAGACGCTGGCCGCACTGAAAGCCGCCGGGGTGCATCACCTGGTGGCAGATTTGCCCGCTGGCCTGCTGGAACCGCTGGCGCGCCAGGCACCGGCGGCGCTGGGTGGGGCGGTGGTGATCAACACCAGTGCCGATGACGATGCACTGCGCAACACCCAGTGTGCTCCAGCCCTGTTACACACCACGCCCAGCCGGGCCATGCTGACCGATGCGCTGGCACAGTACCTGGCCGCGCGCAACTGGCGCAAGCTGCTGCTGCTGCAAGGCCCGTTGCCAGCCGACCAGTTGCAGGCGGCGGCCTTGCAGCTGTCGGCTAAAAAGTTCGGGCTGAAGGTGTTGCAAACCAAACCTTTCAAGTTGTCGGGCGACCCGCGCGAGCGTGACCTGTTCAACACCCGCTTGCTGACCAACGAACGTGACCATGACGTGGTGGCCGTAGCCGACTCTGACGGTGAATTTGCCCGCACCCTGCCGTACGCCACCCAGTGGCCGCGCCCGGTGATGGGTAGCAATGGCCTGATGGCCATGGCCTGGCACACCCAATGGGAGCGCAATGGCGGGCCACAGGTCTCCAGGCGCTTTCAAAAACTGAGCAAACGGCCCATGGAGTCGCAAGACTGGGCCGTCTGGATGGCGGTTAAAACAGTGGCGGCCGCCCTCTCGTCCGAGCCCAAGGCCAATGCCGCGAAGCAGCTTGCGGCGCTGCTCACCGGTGATGTGGCTGTGGATGGCAGCAAGGGACCGCGCCTGTCTTATCGGGCTTGGGACGGACAACTGCGCCAACCCATCATGCTGGGCCACGGTGACGGTGTGGTGGGCATGGCACCGCTGGACGGGGTGTTGCACCCCACTGAAGTGATGGACACCTTGGGCACAGACCAACGGGAGAGCCAATGCAAAATTCGCCCATGATGCCGCCCGTGATGCCACCTTTTGGCCTGCATTTGCTGCGCGCCATGCGTGCCGTGGTGGGGCGTGAACTGCACAAGTTTTTGCGTCAACCCTCAAGGTTGGCTTCGGCGCTGGTGCGGCCACTGCTCTGGTTTGTGGTGGTCTCAGCGGGCTTTCACAATGTGTTTGGTGTGTCCATCGTGCCGCCCTACGAGACTTACATTGAGTACAAGGTCGACATGGTGCCAGGCTTGTTGGCCATGGTGGCGCTGTTTAACGGCATGAAAAGCTC
>CAJBVC010000709.1 GCA_903958915.1 uncultured beta proteobacterium | reverse complement strand
GCCTGGATTTTGGCGTGGCCCATGCCGACCAGCATTACCACGTGCCCCTGCTGGTCAGCCCCTGGAGCTATTCGACCTACCGGGGGTCGTGAAGTAGGAAGAGGCGTAAGAGCACCATTTGGCTGGAAACACGCTATTTCAAGCCAAAAGACTTTGCGCTGCTCGTAAACAAAGCGCAGATCGCTATCAAAGAAACAGCGTGCGCAACAGGGGACGAAATCGGTCGCTGTACAGATTTCCCCCTTTATTTTTTTTGCTTATAATGTGTTAAGCATGTTTAACTAAAATACCGCAAAGCCGTCATACTGACACCTATGAACTTGTCTGAAATTGGGCAACGCATTCGGGACCGCAGAGAGGAACTCGGTCTGTCCCAAGATCGCCTGGCCAAGCTTGGCGGGTTGTCGCGCGTCACCATTAACCAGCTGGAAACGGGATCGATTGGTGATTTGGGTGTTTCCAAACTGCTGAATCTGCTGGACTTGTTAGGGTTGACGCTTGACGCCCAAGCCAGGGCGACCCAAGGCCATGCCCTGCGGATGGCCAGTCGAACGGCAAGCGTGAGTTACAAAAGGGAACTCTCGCCGCGGGAGCTGTCCCAGGCGCTGGCGGACGGCACACTCCCCTTTGAGATTACCCCCCACGTTGCCACGCTTCTGGATGAGGCCCCGCTGCCGATCATCGTGTCGGCAGTAGAAGAGGCAGCACTGAAAGAGCATGTAGCACCTAAGGCAATATGGCGCCATGTGATCAGGTGGGCGCTTGCGCTACAGTCGTCTCGCAAGGCATGGGCATGAGCGCAGATCTACCGTCTGGCGCATGGACTGGGCTGTTGCAACATGCATTCAAACTGTTGGATGACATTCACCAGAATGGGATCAAAGATCCCTTTTGGACGTTCGGTGGCGGAACCGTCCTTATGCTGCGATACCAGCATCGCGTGAGCAAAGACATCGACATCTTTGTGCCTGATCCGCAATACCTTGGGTTCGTTTCACCGCGCCTGAGCGACATTGCGCAGGAGATTTCAGTCGACTATGTCGAGGGCAACAGCTTTGTGAAGCTCATTCGTCCTGAGGGCGAGATCGATTTCGTGGCATCGCCCAATTTGACCGACGATCCCTTTGAGGTTTGGCAACTATTAGGTCACACGGTTCGGGTGGAAACGGCAGCTGAGATAGTGGCCAAAAAACTTTGGCACAGGGGTGATCGGGTATCGGCACGGGATCTTTTCGACTTGTCGCTGGTCATTGAACGCGAGCCCAAAGCGCTCGTCGCCGCATCCAAATACTTGATTCGGCACAGGGCCGAATTTCTGGAACAGATTCAGAGTCGGTCCAGAATTTTGAAGTTGCAGTTCGAAGCCATTGATGCGTTGGCTTACAAACCAACTTACGAAAAAGCAGCGAAACGGGCGGCGGAATTTCTACGTGGTCTGTAGCACAGAAAACGAAAAGCCACGTATTTCAGGTTGCCACCCCTTTCGTCCAATGGACCGAGAGGGGCAGTGGATTCACCGCGCCGCAGCAGTTGCTTCCTTCGGCGTCTCATAGATGTGCGCGGCCAGCCCGCGGCTCTCCAGCGCTTCACCGAGTTTGAGCCGCATGAAGGCACTGGTGGTGTAACGTGATACGTCGGTGTAGTACTTGTCGCTGACCTCTTTCACCATGGCCGAGTAGTCGTCCACCACGGCTTCGTCGATCTGGAAGTTGTCGTAGTTGACGACCACGCTAATCTTCTTGCCGATCGGCTTGCACAGGTTCTCTGCCGCGTGCAGGATGTCTTCCACATCCTTTTTGCTGTGCACACGCAAGCCCTGGAAGTTGTAGTACGCCGTGCCTTTGGCGGGGTCGTACTGCATGCGGTCGACCAGGCTGATGGACAGCAGCGTGTCATTGAGCTGCATGGCCTCGGGCAGGAAGATGCGCGCATCCATGGGCTGCGGGTTGTTGATGATGGGTTTGAAGTCCATGTGCGCCAAGATGTCTTTTTCAATATCGATGCCCGGTGCCACTTCAGTCAGTTCCAGACCACCGGGTGAGAGTTTGAACACGCAGCGCTCCGTGACGTAGAGCACGTTTTGCCCGGAGCTCGACGCGTAGGGGCCGCTAAAGGTGACCTGCTCGATCTTCTTCACAAACTTGCGGGCGCGGCCTTCCTGCAGAATTTTGACCTGCCCGTCTTCCACCTTCACCTTCAAACCGCCCGCGGTAAAGGTTCCCACGAACACCACGGTGCGGCTGTTTTGCGTGATGTTGATGAAGCCGCCGGCACCCGCGAGTTTGGGGCCAAAGCGGCTCACGTTGATGCTGCCGGCAGCATCGCATTCGGCCAGCCCCAGGCAGGCCAGGTCCAGGCCGCCACCATCGTAAAAGTCAAACTGCTGGTTCATGTCGACCACCGCATCGGGGTTGGTCGCCGCGCCGAAGTTCACGCCCGAGGCAGGCATGCCGCCAATGACGCCAGGCTCGGCGGTCAGGGTCATGTATTTCAGGATTTTTTCTTCGTTCGCGACAGCGGCCACGCCCTCGGGCATGCCGATGCCCAGGTTCACCACGGCATTGGGCAAGAGCTCAAATGCGGCACGGCGTGCGATCACCTTGCGCTCATCGAGTGGCATCGGTGCGATGGCATCCAGCGGAATACGCACTTCGGCAGAGAACGCGGGGTTGTAAGCGCCATTGAGGTTTTGCGGATGGTTCTCGGCTTGCGCCACCACCACACAGTCGACCAGAATGCCGGGCACCTTCACGCGTCGGGGGTTCAACGAACCACGCTCGGCAATGCGCTCCACCTGCGCGATGACAAAGCCGCCGCTGTTCTTGGTGGCGGTGGCAATCGCCAGCATGTCCTGCGTGAGGGTTTCACGCTCCATGGTGATATTGCCTTCGGCATCGGCACTGGTGCCGCGGATGAAAGCCACCGAGATCGGCATGGCCTTGTAATAAAGCAATTCCTTGCCTCCCAGAGTGATGACGCTGACTAGGTCTTCGGTGGTCTTGGTGCCGATCTTGCCGCCTTCCAGGCGCGGGTCTACAAAGGTGCCCAGCCCCACCTTGGACGCTGTTCCTGGCAGTCCGCACGCGATGTCGCGGAACAGGTGCGAGATGACACCCAGCGGCAGGTTGTAACCCTCAATCTTGCTTTCCAGTGCCAGCTTGCCGATTTGCGGTACCAGCCCGTAGTGGCCGCCAATCACGCGCTTGAGCATGCCCTCGTGGCCAAGGTGGTTGGCACCCCCGGTGCCGCCGTCGCCCGGGCCACCGCCAAACAGCAGTGTCAGGTTGCGCGG
>CAJBVC010000708.1 GCA_903958915.1 uncultured beta proteobacterium | reverse complement strand
TTTGCCTGGACTTGGGGTTTTGCCAAAATGACCTGCCCGTTGGGCATCCCTTCGGGCGCTTAGCGGTCATATTGGAATCCGACCCCAAAAGCTGCTAGCCACCTCTGTGCGCTACCACATCACTTTGAATCGCACCCGGTATCCATTAGTAACCATGGGTGATTGCTGCACTGCGGTAACATTCTCGATTGGCCCCAACGGTCTGCAAAACCGTCGAGTCCGCAACTTTACCGCTCCATGAACGCTCCCACTCCGATCCATCACCTGTTGCCCAGCCCCGGCGCTACGGTCCACGTGCATGAACGCATTCGCGAAATTCCGTACAACTACACCTCGTTTTCCGACCGCGAAATTGTTGTTCGCCTGCTCGGTTCTGCCGCCTGGGATGTGCTCAACCAATTACGGGCCGAGCGCCGCACCGGCCGCTCTGCGCGCATGCTCTACGAAGTGCTGGGCGATATCTGGGTGGTGCAGCGCAACCCTTACCTGCAGGACGACCTGCTCGACAATCCCAAACGCCGGCGCATGCTGGTCGATGCCTTGAATCATCGCCTGGGCGAAGTGGAAAAGCGCCGCAACCCGCAGGCCGACCCCGAGCGCGATGGCATGGTGGGGCAATTGCTGACGGTGGCGCGCCAGGCGGTCAGTGCGTTTGATGCGTCGTTTGCCGAAGTGGCCGACCTGCGCCGCAAGACCCAGCGCCTGCTGTACAAGCTCACGGCCAAAGACAACGTCAAGTTTGATGGTCTGTCGCGCGTATCGCATGTGACCGATGCGACCGACTGGCGCATCGAGTACCCCTTTGTGGTGCTGACGCCCGATACCGAGGAGGAAATGGCGCGCCTGGTGAAGGGCTGTATCGATTTGGGGCTCACCATCATCCCGCGTGGCGGCGGCACCGGCTATACCGGTGGCGCCTGTCCGCTGACTTGGCGCAGCGCGGTGATCAACACCGAAAAGCTCGAAGCCATGACCGAAGTGGAAATGCGTCGCCTGCCGGGGCTCGATGTGGAGGTGGCCACGGTGTGGACCGAGGCCGGTGTGGTGACGCAGCGCGTCGCCGACGCGGCGGAGCGCGCCGGGTATGTCTTTGCGGTGGACCCGACCTCGGCCGAGGCCTCCTGCATTGGCGGCAATATCGCCATGAACGCCGGTGGCAAAAAGGCCGTGCTGTGGGGCACGGCGCTGGACAACCTGGCCAGTTGGCGCATGGTGACGCCGCAGGCCGAGTGGCTGGAAGTCACCCGCATCAACCACAACATGGGCAAGATCCATGACGCGGAGGTGGCCAGTTTTGAGCTGCAGTATTTCAGGGCCGATGGCAAAACCACCATTCGCACAGAGCGCCTCGACATTGCGGGCAGGACATTCCGCAAAGAAGGCCTGGGCAAGGACGTTACCGACAAGTTTTTGAGCGGTCTGCCCGGCATCCAGAAAGAAGGCTGCGACGGGCTCATCACCAGCGCCCGTTGGGTGGTGCACCGCAAGCCGGCCCATACCCGCACCGTGTGCCTGGAGTTCTTTGGCCATGCCAGAGACGCAGTGCCCAGCATTGTGGAAATCAAGGACTTCATGTTTGCCGAGCAAAAGCGCACTGGCGTTTTTCTGGCGGGCCTGGAGCATCTGGACGACCGCTACCTGCGCGCGGTGGGTTACGCCACCAAGAGCAAGCGCGGCGGCCTGCCCAAGATGGCGCTGTTTGGCGACATTGCCGGCAACGATGCCGATGCCGTGGCCCGCGCTACCTCCGAGGTGGTGCGCATTGCGAACTCGCGCAGTGGCGAAGGCTTCGTTGCTATCAGCCCCGAGGCGCGCAAGAAATTCTGGTTGGACCGCAAGAAGACCGCAGCCATCAGCAAGCACACCAACGCCTTCACGATCAACGAAGACGTGGTCATCCCGCTGCCGCGCATGGCCGAGTACACCGATGGCATTGAGCGCATTAACATCGAACTCTCCCTGCGCAACAAGCTGGCCCTGTGCGATGCGCTGACCGAATTTTTTCAGTCGGGCAATATGCCACTGGGCAAGCCGGGCGACACCAGTGACCTGGCTTCCGTGGAACTGCTGGAAGACCGTGTGGCTCAAGCGCTGGCATTGGTAGCGAGCGTGCGCGCGCAGTGGCAAGGCTGGTTGGATGAAGTGGTAGGCCTGTTCCCGCAGTTGCAGGACCATTCGTTGCGTGCCAGCTGGAAGACGCAGTTACGCACCCCCTTGCAGGACATCTTTACTGGCGGTGCCTTTGAGGCCTTGCTGGTCGAATGCGCGGCCATCCACCAGCGCGTGCTCAAGGGGCGGGTCTGGGTTGCGCTGCACATGCACGCGGGCGACGGTAATGTGCACACCAATATTCCGGTCAACAGCGACGACTACGAGATGCTGCAGGCGGCACACGGTGCCGTCAAGCGCATCATGGCGCTGGCCCGCGCACTCGATGGCGTCATTTCCGGCGAGCACGGCATCGGCATCACCAAGCTCGAGTTCTTGAGCGATGCAGAACTCAAACCCTTTGCCGACTACAAGGCGCGCATCGACCCCGAAGGCCGCTTCAACAAAGGCAAGTTGCTACGAAATCGGGAGCTGCTACCGCAAGCTGGACGGGCGCTAGAGGCCGATTTGCCTTTGATTCATGCAGACTTAAGCAGAGCCTACACCCCCTCTTTCGGCCTGATGGGCCATGAGTCGCTGATCATGCAGCAAAGCGACATCGGCGCCATTGCCGACTCCGTCAAAGACTGTCTGCGCTGTGGCAAGTGCAAGCCGGTGTGTGCCACCCACGTGCCACGCGCCAACCTGCTGTACAGCCCGCGCAACAAGATTCTGGCGACCTCTTTGCTGGTGGAAGCGTTTCTCTATGAGGAACAGACCCGGCGCGGCATTTCCATCAAGCACTGGGAAGAATTTGAAGACGTGGCCGACCACTGCACGGTCTGCCACAAATGCCTGTCGCCCTGCCCGGTGAAGATTGACTTTGGCGACGTCACCATGAA
>CAJBVC010000707.1 GCA_903958915.1 uncultured beta proteobacterium | reverse complement strand
GCCACACCCCGTGAAATTCTCGCCCGCATGCTGCGCAACCTCAAGGAAGTGCACAAGGCACAGCGCGACTGGACTCGCTTGCTGGCGGTGCAGGAGCGATTGATTGTGCTGCTGCCCGAATTCTGGTCAGAGTACCGTGACCGCGGCCTGGCCCATGCGGAATTGGGGCACACCGAGCGCGCTTTGGCCGACCTGGAGTGCTACCTGGTGCATGCCGACGAGCAGATGGACCTGGATGCCATTGCCGACCGCGTCGATGCGATGCGGCGCGGCTGATTTACGCAACCACGACCGCCGGCTTGTCGCCGCGCGGCGCAATCACACCGATTTCAAAAACCGTTTCTCCGGCTGCACGCAAGGTGGCCGCGCAGCCTGCGGCATGGTCCGCGTCAATGACCACCACCATGCCAATGCCGTTGTTGAAAGTGCGGTTCATCTCGATGTCGTCAATGCCCGCGGTTTTCTGCAGCCAGCTGAATAGTTCGGTTTGTGGCCAGCTTCCCTTGCGCAGGCGCGCTGCCATGCCCTCAGGCAACACCCGCGGAATGTTCTCCAGCAAGCCGCCGCCGGTGATATGCGCCAGCGCCTTGATCGGATGTGCTGCCAAAGCGGCCAGCACGTTCTTCACGTAGAGCCGGGTCGGCTCCATAACCGCTTCCCTGAAAGGCTTGCCGTCCAGTGTGGCGGGCAAATGGCCAGCGGCACGTTCGATGCACTTGCGCACCAGGCTGAAACCGTTGGAGTGCACGCCACTGGAGCCCAGTCCCAGCACGACATCGCCGGGGCGGACGTCAGCGCCGGTCAGGATTTTTGACTTTTCTACAGCCCCTACAGCGAACCCCGCCAGATCGTATTCGCCTGCCGGGTACATGCCCGGCATCTCTGCCGTCTCGCCACCAATCAGGGCGCAACCTGAAAGTTCACAGCCTCTGGCGATGCCACCCACAACAGCCGCCGCTGTGTCCACATCGAGCTTGCCGCAGGCGAAATAGTCCAGGAAGAAGAGTGGCTCTGCGCCCTGCACCAGAACGTCGTTGACGCTCATCGCCACCAGGTCGATCCCCACCGTGTCATGCATGTTCCATTCGAAAGCTAGCTTGAGTTTGGTTCCCACGCCGTCGGTACCACTGACCAGTACCGGTTCCTTGTAGCGCTTGGGCACCTCAAACAGCGCACCAAATCCGCCAATGCCGGCCAGGACGCCTTCACGCATCGTTTTCTTGGCCAGTGGTTTGATGCGCTCTACGAGGGCATCGCCCGCATCAATATCGACGCCGGCGTCCTTGTAGGACAGGGGGGAAGTGGTGTTGGATTGGGTCATGGAAGCAGGGTGAGAGGGCGGGGAGCGCCCGGGCCGATAGAATTTGCCAAGATTTTACGGGTTCATCACCTCACCATTGGTTCTTCATGCAACTTACCTCTGCACAAAAAAGTTTTGCCGCCTGGTGTTTCATCGCGGCCCTGCTGTCGGGGGTGCTCTGGCTGTTGTCGCCAGTTCTGGCGCCATTTGTGGTGGCTGCTG
>CAJBVC010000706.1 GCA_903958915.1 uncultured beta proteobacterium | reverse complement strand
CCACAATTTCAAGGCCTGCAACAGGGCGAAATGCGATCCAAACTCGGGCCCACCTTCCGAGGGTGGCGTGACCTCACCCACACCATAAGCAAAGAAACTCAAGGGTCGATCGGCTGCGATGGCGGGGTCGAGCTGGCGCACCGCGCCGGCCGCCGCATTGCGCGGGTTGACAAACGTCTTCTCACCCTTGTCGCCCCGGGCAATGCGTTCGCGCTGGCGCGCATTGAGTGCATCAAAGTGATCACGACGCATGTAGACCTCGCCACGCACCTCCAGTACCGGCGGCACAGCAAGGCAGGTTGGGCCACCGGGCCGCCCCTTGTCGCTCAAGCTCTGGCGAGCCTGATCGAGGGCCAAACGCGCCCCCTCGGGGGGCAGCGAGGACACGTCAGTGCCGAGCGTGGGGGCAGGAATCCTCAATGGTATCTGACCGATGGTGCGAATGTTTTTCGTGACGTCCTCGCCCGTTTCACCATCACCGCGCGTGGCCGCCTGCACCAGCACACCGTTCTCGTAACGCAAATTCATCGCCAGGCCATCGAACTTGAGCTCGGCCACGTACTCGATCGGTGCATCGGTCTCCACTAGCCCCAACTCCTTGCGCACCCGTGCATCAAAGTTCACCGCACCGCTGGCCTGCGTGTCGGTCTCGGTGCGGATGCTCAACATCGGCACCGCATGGCGTACCGATGCGAACTGCTGCAGCGGCTTTCCCCCTACGCGCTGCGTAGGTGAATCGGTGCTTACCCAGTGCGGGTGTGCCGCCTCCAACGCCTGCAATTCCCGGAAAAGCCGGTCGTACTCGGCGTCAGGCACCGAGGGCGTGTCGAGCACATAGTACTGGTGCGCATATCGGTGCAGCAGAGCGTGCAATGCGACGACTCGTTGCTGGTCAGAATCCGGGGGGCCGTCGGGGTCGGCACCAAACATATCCAGCGTAGTCATCACCGTGGGAGCGTGACGTGATCAGGAAAAAAGGCGCCGTGCCAGAATAGAACCTGCCGCCAGGTCACGCTGCTCCAGGGTGTCGTACAGACTTTGCAATTCCATGCTGATCTGATCCATGGATTGCGCTGCCAGAGGTTGACCGAGGTCATCGGTCACCACACCGTCCATCCCCTGGGCCAGTGCCGCGGCTGCGTCGCGCATGCGCTCGAAGGCGTGTTCAGCCCGATCGACCTGGGCCACGTCCAGGTGCAGCATTACTTCCCGAATGGCAGACTGGGCCGGGTCTTCAGCGAGGGCTGCCTGCGAATCAAAACTGAGCACCAGCGCCGGCGGCAATCCTTCGCTCAAGGCAGGCAACACCATACGGCCCGGAATCACGCCCGCCACAAACCCCAGGCGCGCAGCGTTTTGCTGAATGTAGCCCGGGCTCCAGGACGCGTGCAATGCCCGGATAGTGAAGCCAAGTTGGGCATCGTGGGCACTGGCAAAGTGGTCCAGTTCTCGGGCACGCGCCACCTCATCGAGCATTTCGGGAAACTCGGGCGTGCCGTTGATGGCGTCGGCAAAGCCTTGCGTTTTCACCACAAACTCCGAGTACTCAATTTCGTTCAATGGCCCCGAGCGATTGGCCAGTTGGACACCTGCCTGAAATGCGCCGTAACGCTGACCGGCAACTGGTGGCTCCCACACCAGGGCCGCCAGGTTGAAGCCCTCTACCGCAAACGGCTTGCTACCCGCGCGCCGGGTCGCCGGCATCGCTGCCAGCGCCGCTTCGCCGGACACCATGGACGAAGGGCTTTCCAGTGCAATCGTGGCGATCACATCAATGAGTGCATCCATGACCGGACGTCGTGCCACCGTCGGCAACGCAAACGGTACCGTATCAATGTCGTCGCTGACCAGTGCAGGTTCTTTGTCGGCATCGGAAGCGCCACCGGTGGCAAAGTCAGGCAGAGCCTGGCGCGGCGCATTGCGGCGGGTCGTCCATGCCCCATGCGCCACCACGCCAGCGAGTACCAAACCGCCCGCGATCGCCAATCCGATGTGTAAGTTGCTCATTCTGTGTTACGCCAGTTCCGCCATGGTAATCGCAGACTCCATATCCACCGCCACGATGCGCGACACACCCTGCTCCTGCATGGTGACACCAATCAGCTGCTCGGCCATCTCCATGGCGATCTTGTTGTGGCTGATAAACAGGAACTGCGTTTCACGGCTCATGCTGGTCACCAGCTTGGCGTACCGCTCGGTATTGGCATCGTCCAGCGGCGCGTCCACCTCATCGAGCAGGCAGAACGGTGCAGGATTGAGCTGGAAGATGGCAAACACCAGGGCAATCGCCGTCAGTGCCTTCTCGCCGCCCGACAGCAGGTGAATGGTCTGATTTTTCTTGCCCGGGGGTTGGGCAATCACCTGCACCCCGGAATCAAGAATCTCGTCTCCGGTAATTACCAGGCGCGCATTACCGCCGCCAAACAACTCAGGGAACATACGACCAAAATGGCCGTTGACCTGCTCAAAAGTGCCAGATAGCAGCTCACGGGTTTCCGCGTCAATTTTGCGGATCGCGTCTTCCAGCGTCTGCATGGCCTGGTTCAGGTCAGCACTCTGTGCATCGAGGAACTGCTTGCGCTCGCGCGCCGATGCAAGTTCATCCAGCGCCGCCAGATTGACTGCACCCAGAGCTGCAATCTCGCGGTTGAGCCGATCGATGTCAGTTTGCATTCCGAACAGGCGCACATTGCCGTCGGCAACACTTTTCTCAAGCACCGCCAGGTCGGCCTGCGCATCCTGCAACTGTTGCTCATACTGCTCGAAACCGAGCCGCGCCGCCTGCTCCTTCAACTGGAATTCGGTGATGCGGTGGCGCAAAGGATCGAGTTCGCGCTCGAGTTGCATGCGCCTCTCGTCGCTGGCGCGCAGTTTGGCCGTCAGATCGTCGTATTCGCTGCGGCGCGCGCCCAGTGCCTGCTCCCGTTCCAGTTTCAAGGCCAATGCAGTCTGCAACCCAGCCTGCGCCGCAGCATCCGTCAGGCGCGCCAGTTCGTCGCGCGCCCGTTGCTCCTCCGAATGCAAAGACGCCGTTTGCTGGTCGGCCGTCTCGACAGCACGGGAAAGCTCTGCATTGCGGGCCTGCAGGCTTCGCTGGGCGAATTGCGCCTCCTGGGCCTGACGTTCCAGAGCTCGCTGCTGCTCGCGGCATTGGTTCACCTTGCGCTGAACGTCGATCACCCGTTCGTCCAGCTGGGCATGACGCTCCTGGCTATCGGCCAGTTGCATATCGAGCGACTCAAACTGACCTTCGGCAGTGACCCGGCGCTCCTGCAAGTCATCGATCTGGGCCCGCACTTCCGCCAGGTCCGCGTCAATCTGCGCACTGCGCGCGCGAATCTGCTCGGCCAACTGGGAGAGACGCAAGGTTTCGACCTGGAGGCTGTGGAACTGCGTTTGCGCATCGGCAGCCTCACGCTGTGTCCGTGCCAGGCTGTGCGCGGCCTCGGCATAGGCAGCTTCCGAGCGCACCAATGCCGAACGTGCCTCATCGCTCATCAGGGACTGGGCGCGTACCTGCTTTTCGAGATTCTCGATCTCCTGGGCGCGCGCCAACAGGCCAGCCTGCTCCGAATCCTGCGCATAAAAGCTCACACTGTGCGACGTCACGCAATGACCACTCTTGACGTAGATGGCCTCGCCGGGGCGCAAACCCGAGCGCGCTTGCAGCGCATCGTCAAAACTCTGTGAGGTATAACATCCCTGCAACCAGTCGGCCATCACCGCTTGCTGACCGGCGTCGTGAATACGCAGCAGGTCGGACAATCGTGGCAACGAGCTTACTGGCAGTGGCAGCGCCGCCGAGGGTGGGCTGAAAAACGCCAGCTTGGCAGGCGGTGCATCGTTGGCAAAAGAACGCACCATCTCCAGCTTGGACACCTCCAGGGCCGACAACCTTTCACGCAGTGCAGCCTCGAGCGCATTCTCCCAACCCTGTTCTATGTGGATGCGGCTCCACAGACCCTGCAAGCTCTCCAGTCCGTGACGCGCCAGCCAGGGCTGCAGCTTGCCGTCCGTCTTGACCTTCTCCTGCAATGCCTTCAGCGCATCCAAGCGGGCCGCCAGATCGGCCTGGCGTGTGGATTGTGCATTCACCACGACTTGCTGCGCACGCCGTGCCTCGTCGCGTGCTGGTACCAACTCCTGCAGTTCCTCCAGTCGTGCAGTGGCGACAGCAGCGAGCTCCTGCGCCTGCTCCAACTGTTCTTGCAGGTTCTGCAGACGCGCGTCGTCCGGTGCTGCAATGGCGTTGCGATCGGCGTCCAGGCGTTCCTGGCGCGTCGACACCTGGCGAAACTGTTCTTCAATACTACGTTGCTCTGCCGCCAGCACCTGAATCTGCTGCTGCACCTGCGCCACGTTGCCTCGCTGGTCATTGGCAGATCGCTGGGCGACGGACAAAGCATCTTCCAGATCCGGCAACTGCTGCGACTGCTCCTCCACTTGCGCGGCCAGCATTTCGGTCTGCTCGTCACCGAGCAAGGCCAGTTCGGCCAGCCTCTCCACTTCGGCCAGGGCATCTTCCTTGCGCGTAGCCCACTGCGACACCTGTTCCTGCAAGGTCACGAGTCGCTGCTCCACGCGTTGGCGTCCCTCCACCACAAAACGGATTTCAGCCTCCAGCCGGCCCACATCGGTACTGGCTTCGTATAACAGTCCCTGTGCCTGGTTCACCTGGTCACCGGCGGCGTAATGGGCCTGGCGCACCATCTCCAGTTCGGACTCGATACTGCGCAGATCTGCCATGCGTGCTTCCAGCGCATTGACCGCGCTTTGCGCTTCTACCTGTACCTTGCTCTGGTCCGCCAGCGCCTCAGCCCGCTTCAAAAACCACTGCTGCTGCTGCTTGAGAGTGACTTCGGACTGCAGCGCGTTGTACTTCTGGGCGACTTCGGCTTGACCCTCCAGCTTTTCCAGATTGGCATTGAGCTCGCGCAGAATATCTTCGACCCGGGTCAGATTCTCGCGGGTATCGCCAAGCCGATGCTCTGTTTCACGGCGGCGCTCCTTGTACTTGGATACGCCCGCAGCCTCTTCCAGAAACAGCCGCAACTCTTCGGGTTTGGACTCGATGATGCGGCTGATCGTGCCCTGGCCGATGATCGCGTACGCACGCGGCCCCAGGCCCGTGCCCAGAAAAACGTCCTGCACGTCGCGCCGCCGCACCGGCTGGTTGTTGATGAAGTAGCTGGAGGTGCCATCGCGGGTCAGCACACGCTTGACAGCGATTTCGCCAAACTGGCCCCACTGCCCACCGGCGCGGTGGTCAGCGTTGTCAAACACCAGCTCGACGCTGGACCGGCTGGCAGCTTTACGGGTGGTGGTGCCGTTGAAGATGACGTCCTGCATCGACTCGCCGCGCAATTCGCTGGCGCGGCTCTCGCCAAGCACCCAGCGAACGGCGTCCATGATGTTGGACTTGCCGCAGCCATTGGGCCCAACCACGCCGACCAATTGGCCCGGCAACAGAAAGTTCGTGGGTTCGGCGAAAGACTTGAACCCGGAAAGCTTGATCGAATTGAGACGCACGAGTGAAGAAAACCTATGAGTTCAGTGCCTGCTCAATTTTCGCACCCAGCGCTGCCAGCACTGGCGGCTTGACGATATAGCCCGAAACGCCAAGCGGCAACGCCTCCCCGACCGTCGACATACTTGAATCCGCGCTCAGAAAAATCACCTTGGTGTTACTCAATTGGTTGTTGGGAAGGCTACGCAACTGGCGCACAAACTCGATGCCACCCACCGGCTGCATGTGCACATCCGTCAAAATGAGATCGGGTTTGAGCTTGATGACTTCCTTCAGTGCGATGGCACCGTCAGAAAACGCATACAAGTCGAGAATTCCAAGGCGACGCAGGCTGTTCAGAATGAACGTGCTCATCACGCTTTCATCCTCAACCACCACCACCCGAGCTCTCTTTATGTCCATTGGAAGACTCCATGCCTGTAGGTATTCACACTTCCACACTCCTCTGCCAACCCATTGACAGCATGTGGACCCTGCTGCTGAGTCTATTACGAATTGCCAAGTGTCCCCGCAAAACCATCCTGCTGAACCCCGGATAGCGCATACTGGTTGCATTTACCAACCAAGATATCCACCATGACCCTCTGCCCAATCGCTGTCGTTGCCGGATGCGCCAAGTGCCCCGCTTTCAAGATCTGCCCGTTGACACGGGTTCTGGGTGATCAGGAAAAACCTGTCGAACCGTCCGTTGCCGAAAAGAAAACCAGCAAGCCCAAAAAATAGGGCAACCGATTCCTATGCACCTGAATAGTGCAAATGCGCCACGATTTCGAGTTGCAGTGCCTCCAGCTTCGGCCGCAAGGAAACATACGCGCTAGCCGATGCCTCGGGCGCAGGTGACTTGCTCAGCAACTCGACCGCAATCAATTCATCGCACAAGGTTGGTGTACAAAAAATTGGAATGCAGCCTTTGAGAGCATGCAGCAGGTGCTGCGCGGCCGGGAAATCGCGCTCTTGCATATGCTGGGCGATTTGAGGTGTGTCTTTGCTCAAGACATCGTGCAGCATGACCAGCATCTCGTGCAGGGCCGATGCATCCCCGACATTTGCCAGAGACTGGGCTATGTTCAAGTGCACGAAGGACGAATCCGGCGAAGGCGTTGGTGACATCGATAACTCCTTTGGGAATAAGTTTAGCCGCTACGAGAGGGATAATGCCGCCCCATGAACCCGAATTTGTCGAAGTTGCAGGCTTACCCGTTTGAACGCTTGCGCCAATTGTTTGCTGCCGTCGTCCCGAATCCGGCTTACACGCCCATCAGCCTGGGAATTGGCGAACCGCGCCACGCAACCCCGGCGCTGGTGAAAGATGCCTACTGCGACGCCATTCTGGCCAAATCTGGTGGCCTCAATGTCTATCCGGCCACTACGGGAGATGCGAGTCTACGCATGTCCATCGCGGGTTGGTTGCTCCGCCGGTATGGATTGAGCCTGGACGTCTCGACCCAAATCCTGCCCGTCAATGGCTCGCGGGAAGCGCTTTTCGCCCTGGCTCAGACGGTAGTGGATGTATCGAACGCCAGCCCGGAGCAGCCGGTGCGGGTGGTGTGCCCGAACCCGTTCTACCAAATTTACGAGGGCGCAGCGTATTTGGCCGGTGCCGAGCCGTATTTCGTGCATTCTGACGCGCAACGTAATTTCGCTCAGGACTGGGACAGCGTGCCAGACAGCGTCTGGGCGCAGACACAACTGCTTTTCGTCTGTTCGCCTGGCAACCCGGCCGGTGCCGTCATGCCGCTGGACGAATGGGAGAAACTCTTTGCATTGAGCGACCGCCACGGCTTTGTGATCGCTTCCGATGAATGCTACAGCGAAATTTACTTCCGCGATGAGCCGCCGCTGGGTGGTCTGGAGGCTGCGGCCAGACTGGGGCGAAGTGACTTCAGGAACCTCATTGCGCTGACCAGTCTGTCCAAGCGCAGCAATGTGCCCGGCATGCGCAGCGGTTTTTGTGCCGGCGACGCAGCCCTGATCAAGCAGTTTTTGCTCTACCGCACCTACCACGGCAGCGCCATGAGCCTGGTGGTGCAACGCGCCAGCATTGCCGCCTGGGATGACGAGCAGCATGTGATCGACAACCGCGCGCAGTACCGGGCCAAGTTTGCCCAGGTCATGCCCATTCTGCAGCCCCACCTCGACGTCGCCCTGCCCGACGCCAGCTTCTATTTGTGGGCAAAAGTGCAAGGCAGTGACACCGAGTTCGCGCGCGACCTGCTGGCTCAATACAATGTCACCGTTTTACCTGGCAGTTTTTTGGCCCGCGAAGCGCGTGGACACAATCCCGGTGCCGAGCGGATTCGCATGGCACTGGTGGCTGAGACGCAGGAGTGCGTGGAGGCGGCACAGCGCATTGCAGAGTTCGTGAGATCCCGAAAGTGAACAGCTTCCCGGTAGCCTATCGGCCCACCCCTCCATTGACACAGGAAAGTCCAACATGACCCAACAACTGCAACAGATCATTGAACTCGCCTGGGAGGGCCGTGCGTCTCTTACAGCAGTCAACAGCCACGAAATTCGCGAGGCAGTGGAGCATGTGATTTCGGATCTCAACACCGGGCGTTTGCGCGTCGCCACGCGCGACGGTGTTGGCCAATGGACCACACACCAATGGATCAAGAAGGCCGTGTTGCTGAGTTTTCGACTGACAGACAACGCCGTGATGCGTGCCGGAGATCTGAGCTTCTACGACAAGGTGCCCACCAAATTTGCCGATCTGACCCCCGAAGAGATGAAAGCCACTGGCGTGCGTGTGGTGCCACCTGCGGTGGCGCGGCGCGGCAGCTTTGTCGGCAAGAACGTGGTGCTGATGCCGTCTTACGTCAACATCGGTGCCTACGTGGACGAAGGCACCATGGTCGACACTTGGGCCACCGTGGGCTCTTGCGCCCAGATCGGCAAGAACGTGCACTTAAGCGGTGGCGTGGGCATCGGCGGGGTCCTGGAACCCATGCAGGCCGGCCCCACCATCATTGAAGACAATTGCTTCATCGGTGCGCGCTCCGAAGTGGTAGAGGGCGTCATCATCGAAGAAAACTCGGTGATCTCCATGGGGGTTTACATTGGCCAAAGCACCAAGATTTACGACCGTGCGACCGGTACTGTGACTTATGGCCGGGTGCCGGCAGGCTCGGTGGTGGTATCGGGCAATTTGCCCAGTGCCGATGGCAAGTACAGCTTGTACTGCGCTGTCATCGTGAAGCGGGTGGACGCCCAGACGCGCGCCAAAACCTCGCTCAATGATTTGCTGCGCGACTGATTCATTTAACCAGCACACACCGAGGGGAATCCATGGCCACCACCAGCACGCCCGCAGCGCCGGCTCCGTCCGGAACGATGGAGCGCATTCTTCGCCTGATGGCGGACAAGAAGGCCTCGGACGTCTACCTGTCTGCCCATTCCCCTGCACTCATTCGTATTAACGGTCAGTGTGTTCCGATCAACAGTCAGACACTGCCGGTCGATGCGCCCCGCAATCTGCTGGCCGAGGTACTTCCCGCCGAACGCATGGCGGAACTGGAGGCCGAAAGCGAACTCAATATGGGCATCGGGATTGCCGGGGTCGGTCGTTTTCGCGTCAGCGCCATGCGCCAGCGTGGATCCATTGCGGCCGTCATCCGGTTCATCGCGGTGGATGTACCGCCGCTGGCCACGCTGTCGGTGCCAATGATGCTGGGCGAACTGATCATGGAAAAGCGTGGCCTGCTACTCATGGTGGGGGCAACAGGTGCCGGCAAAAGCACGACACTGGCCTCCATGATTGACTATCGCAATGAGAACGCGTCCGGGCACATCCTGACGATCGAAGACCCGGTCGAGTTCTTGTTCAAGAACAAGAAATCGGTGGTTAACCAGCGTGAGATTGGCAGTGACACCAAGTCACTCGCCATGGCGCTCAAGAATGCACTGCGGCAGGCACCCGATGTGATCCTGATCGGTGAAATTCGCGACCGTGAAACCATGTCTGCGGCGATTGCTTACGCCCAGTCGGGGCACCTTTGCCTGGCCACCATGCATGCCAACAACAGTTACCAGGCGCTGAACCGGATTCTGAGCTTCTACCCGGTAGAGGTGCGCCAGACCATGCTCGGCGATCTGGCGGCCGCATTGAAAGCCGTGGTATCCCAGCGCCTGCTGCGCACCACCACCGGCTCGCGCGTGCCGGCCATGGAAATCATGCTCAACACCAAGCTGATTTCCGAGCTGATTGAAAAAGGCGACTTCTCCTCCATCAAGGAAGCCATGGAAAAGGCCATGGCCGAAGGTTCGCAGTCGTTCGAACACGATATCGCACGCCTGATTGTGGAGGGGATGGTGGACCGCAAAGAGGGCCTAGCCCATGCCGACTCGCCGACCAACCTGATGTGGCGCATGCAAAACGATTTCGTCAAGGCGGCCAAACCCGCAGAGGTGGCTGACGACGAGCCCGAAGAGGCATCCTTTACCGAAATCACGCTGGACGTCAAGCACTGATGGTTTTCTTTCTGCGGGTTGGCGTGAAGGCGGCTCTGTGAGCGCCACTTTGCGGTTGGCCGAACAACTGCTCGCCTGCCCATCGGTCACACCGCTTGATGCTGGCTGTCAAAACATCATCGCTGAGCGATTGGCACGTTTGGGCTTCGAATGCGAATCGCTTGCCAGCGGGCCGGTCGGGGAGCGCGTCAGCAATTTATGGGCAAAACGGCCTACAACGCACGACCGTCAAGCGCAAGCAGCTACCAATATGATAGCATCCACGCATCCACGCAAGACCGTGGTGTTTGCCGGACATACCGATGTGGTCCCGACCGGCCCGTTACACGCCTGGGCCAGCGCACCGTTCATGCCCTGCTACCGCAACGGCCGTCTGTATGCGCGTGGTGCCAGCGACATGAAGACCTCTCTGGCGGCCTTTGTGGTCGCCATCGAAGAGTTCCTCACGAAACACCCACAGCCTGCCATTCAGGTGGCGGTGCTGCTGACCAGCGACGAAGAAGGTCCGGCGAAGGACGGCACGGTGGTAGTGTGCGATGCACTGAAGGCGCGCGGCGAGGTCATCGACTATTGCATCGTGGGCGAACCTACCGCGGTTGCGCGCACCGGGGACATGATCAAGAACGGCCGCCGTGGCAGCATGAGTGGCAAGTTGTGCATTCAGGGCGTGCAGGGGCACGTGGCCTACCCGCATCTGGCCAATAACCCGATCCATCGATGGGCGCCTGCACTGGCCGAGCTGGTGACCCTGGAGTGGGATGGCGGCAACGCCTACTTCCAGCCTACGAGTTGGCAGGTCAGCAACATCCATGCGGGCACCGGCGCCGGCAATGTGATTCCAGGCGACCTGGTGGTGGACTTCAACTTTCGCTTTTCGACCGAGTCCACCCCTGAGTCATTGCAACAGCGGTTGACCCGTGTGCTGGAGCGTCATGAGTTGGAGTACGACCTGTCCTGGACCATTCAGGGCATGCCCTTCCTCACCGCGCCCGGGCCGCTGGTCGATGCGGCGCGCGCAGCCATTCAGGCGGAAACCGGGCTGCAAACGGAACTATCCACCACCGGCGGCATCAGCGATGGACGATTTCTGGCGCAAATTTGCCCGGAAGTTGTCGAGATCGGCCCCCCTAACGCCAGCATCCACAAGATCGACGAGTACATCCACATCGCCGACGTCGAGCCGCTGAAAAACGTCTACCGGCGCGTCCTGGAGCTATTGAACGCAAGGGAGCTCGCATGACCCTCATCGAACTCGTGGAGGCAAGCGCCCAGCAACTCACCGACGCCGAGGTGTCCTTCGGCCACGGCACTGCCAATGCGTTTGACGAGGCAGCTTGGCTGGTTTTGTGGCGCCTGGGCTTGCCTCTGGATACCTCGTTGGAATCACTGGAAGACAACCCCGATTCCAAGGCAAATACGCCTGTAGCGCCCGCGGAGTGTGCGGAAGTAGCTACACTTTTGGAAGCACGCATCACGTCGCGCAAGCCAGCCGCCTACCTCACCCGGGAGGCCTGGTTGCAGGGCATGGCGTTCTACGTGGATGAGCGCGCGATCGTGCCGCGGTCGCTGATTGCGGAACTACTGGTCGACGGTGGGCTGGACTACTGGCTCCACGAGAACACCACGAAGATGCTGGACCTGTGCACGGGAAACGGCAGCCTGGCGGTGATTGCGGCGATGGTTTACCCGGAGGTGGTGGTAACAGGGTCAGACCTGTCGGCCGACGCACTGGAAGTTGCTGCCATCAATGTGAAGAAATACGCCCTGCAAGACCGGGTGGCCCTGGTCGAGTCAGATGGATTCACGTCGACAGGACTGCAGCAGCGCGGTCCTTTTGACCTGATTCTTTGCAATCCACCGTATGTCAACGCGCAAAGCATGTCCCAACTGCCGCCAGAGTACCGCGCAGAGCCAGCGCTCGCCTTGGCGGGCGGTACCGATGGCATGGATTTCATCCGCTCGCTCTTCGCTGATGCCCCTGGGCATATGGCGGATGACGCTGTGCTGGTGCTGGAGATTGGCAACGAGCGCGTCCATTTCGAGGCAGCGTTTCCAGAGTTGGACGTGGTCTGGCTTGAAACCAGTGCGGGAGAAGATCATGTTTTGCTTGTAACCCATGAGGCGTTGTGCGTTTTCGCCGAAGCCCGACGGACTGGGTAAGTGACTCCGTTCGTGTCCCCCGCCCGTTCCGGGCTCCTCCTTGACCTCACTGCGCCACTCACCCAGCCCGCCAGTCTTCTCGAGTGGTGGCGTAGCGAGAGTGGGGTCGGATCCGCGCAGCGAAGCGAAGACGGCTCTGACCCCTTTTTCGCGGACCGGAGCGCAGCAGGAGTACGGGTTGCTGCAAAGCGTAAGTCAAGGAGGAGCCCGCACAGCGGGCGGGGGACATGGAGCTTTGCAGTATCCCGTGCTCCAGCCTCCACAGTACTTGCCGATGAATATTCAGAATAACTACAACCAACCATGATTACTCTAAGAAACGTGACCCTTCGCCGTGGAGCGAAGGTATTGTTAGAGGGTGCCACCGTCACCCTGAACCCAGGCGAAAAAGTCGGCTTGGTCGGGCGCAATGGCGCGGGCAAATCGTCGCTGTTTGCCCTGTTCAACGGCAACCTGCACGAAGACGCGGGGGAATACTTCATTCCACAACAATGGCGCATGGGACAGGTGGCGCAGGACATGCCGGAGACCGACCAGAGCGCCACCGAATTTGTGGTCGAAGGCGACACCGTGTTGCTGAGCGCGCGCCTGGAAGTCGCTGCAGCGGAGGCCACCGATGATTACGACCGCATGGCCCACGCCTACTCCGATCTGCACGATGCCGGCGAACACGACGCGGCTTCCCGGGCGCAGGCCCTGATTCTGGGTCTGGGTTTCAAGGTCAGTGAACTGGAGAACCCGGTCAATAGCTTTTCGGGCGGCTGGCGCATGCGTCTGCAACTGGCCCGCGCCTTGATGTGCCCAAGCGACCTGTTGCTGCTGGACGAACCGACCAACCACCTGGACCTCGATGCCCTGGTCTGGCTCGAAGCCTGGCTGAAGAAGTACGAAGGCACGATGATCGTCATCAGTCACGACCGCGAATTTCTGGACGCGGTCACCGATGTCACGCTGCACATTGATGCTGCCAAGCTGGTACGGTATGGTGGCAACTACAGCAAGTTTGAGGACATGCGCGCGGAGCAGATGGAATTGCAACAAAACGCCT